>CAZPTV010000247.1:0-3715 GCA_964589335.1 uncultured Bacteriovoracaceae bacterium | reverse complement strand
GAATATTCTAGTGTGAATGTTAACTCCTCGGGCGCTGACCACTTTCCGCCCGAATTTTTGATGAAAATTATTAAATCTTCTTTCATCTCTCCTTGGTGGATGAGATAGACCAGTAAATATTTGTCTTTAGAAAGCATGCGACTTCGTTTGATTGTGTCTGCGACGTTTTTCAGGCTTTCCGCATTAAGGTCAGATAAACCTGCCGATTTTTTGTAAAAATCGAGATAGAAGCTTTCAAAGTCCTTGGTAATCTTGGCATCCTTAAAACCATCCGGAATTTGAATATAAAAAACTTCACGTTTGAGAGGTTTTTTGAGGTTGGCGATTTGTTTTCCGGTCCCAAGCCACTTCATTGGATTTGATCCACAATCCTCATCTTTAGGGAGCGGCCCAGTTTTAGGATTTTTTGACCAAACAAATTCTGGTATGGCAGGCGAAACTGACATTTGACGTTCTTTCAAATATTCTTTCATCCTACCTGAGCCACTGTCGTACATGGCAAAAATAGGTGTAATTTTTAGAAATGAAACATTCTTCAAAGTATCTTCGTTGGTAACTTCTGTGCTAAAAACTTCGACTTTATTAGGAATATTATAAATGGTGGAATTATTGATGAGCAAAGTATCCGCATGGCTTTGCACGATAAGAGCTAAAAAAACTAGGAAGTATTTCATTAGGATTCTCCTGTGTTCGAAAGGTTTTGTTTTTTTATTTGGTATGAGTGCAAACGTTTATTTGGCCTGAACAAGAGTTTTAAATCCACCCATTGCAAAGCGCTTCATATCAAAAGGCATTTTGACGTTTTCCATATTCATATTAGGATCGCTCATGACTTTTTTGTTTACCTGATTGCGATGTGCTTTTGATTTGTAAACAATGAAAGCAAATACAACGGTTTCGTCTGCTTTCAATTTGCACATTTTAGGAAAAGTAAGGCCCCATTTGATTTTGAGATCGTCACCTAAGCATTCAAAATAATCGAGGGCACCATACTTCATCCAAAGTTTGCAACCCATTGCCGCCATCTTTTTATAGGCGTTTACATTTTTCTTTTTAATTGGAATCACAAAACCATCAACATAAGTGCTCATATTTTTTTCCCTTTCAAGAAAATAATAAGTGTGTTTTCGATCTTTGAAAGCTTTTCCTGAATAACTGGGTCCTTTAGTCTATGAAATTGAGTTTGGATTTCCTCGACTAACGTCGGATCGTTTAGCCAAACACCTAACGCGGTAATTGCATCCGGCATTCTCAAAAGAAGCTCTTTTTTTCGAGAGATCGTAGGAAAAATATAAATTCCAGTTCCATTCATTACATTTTTCTTCCATGCTTTCTGAAAAGCAGAAGGTTCTGGATGAAGTCGTAGCCCGAGCTGTAGGCTTTGAAGCCCATCCTCTTCAGTCATCCATGGAAACGGTATGGTATCCTCATCTTCACACTGCCAAGTTGATAGAAAATGGCTCCAAAGTAACAGAAGAAAGCTGCCGAGTGCACTTCTTTCTTTAACTGGCCATATTTCTTCACCGTCACCGATTCGAGCCAGTTTACTTAAGATTACATGGATATCAAATCCTGGAAGACCCTGCGCTTCCACGTTTGTCAAAGAGAGTTCTAGGATGCGGGGGAGAAAGTATTTATAGTTTTCTACATTTCCCCAAGTAGTAATTGCTTTAAAAGCATAGTGATCCAAGTCGTGTGGCTGTAAATCGCGAAGTCCTTTTCGAGTAAGTTCTTGAGTTGCGTCGGGACTAGTGCAATGGGGGCATCCAGTCATTCCTCGTCCGGTGTATCCTGCAAACTCCTTATAGATCTCTTCAATTTCCTGTTCAGCCTGCGTTCGATTCATCTACGATCAAAATAGTAACACTTTAACCCTCGAATTGGAAATTAGGAATTTAGTATGCGTTGCTCATTTCTATTCGCTTCGCAGGCCGTCCTGGTTCAGAATTTTCTTTTAGCGTAGAGAACGAGAATAAATGAGCAGGCTTGCCAGAGTGCTTTTTCTAGAGATTTATTCCTCAGACGAGGAAGTTTTAATTAACTTTGCTTTTCTTTCGATAATCAAGCGAGACGAGGAACATTTAGACGAACAAGGAGACAAGCCAAATAGGCTGTCGACGAAGTGAGGAGAAATGTGACGAAGTATCGCGAAGATTATCGAAAGAAAAGTATGGCGATCCCGGCAAGACTCGAACTTGCGACCCTCTGCTTAGAAGGCAGATGCTCTATCCAGCTGAGCTACGGGATCGTTTTTGTTTTATATACGCAATGACTTCGTCACTGCGTCGCGCACTCGGTACGATGGCCTTTTGGCCTATCTCCCTCGTTCGCTCCTCGTTCCTTGTCCTTGCATATATAAAGCAAAAACGAAGAATGTAAGAAAAATTATTGAATAAAACAAAAGTTTTGTCTGCAAACGTTCTGCAAAATTTATAAAAAAAACGCCGGAATTACAAATTGCAATACCGGCGCGTTCAAAACAAAAAATTGTTCAGTAATTAATTAGACAAATGAGCTGAACTAACCGGAATCAATGCAAGTTGTCTTGCTCTCTTGATTGCGTTGGTAAGTTCTTTTTGTTGCTTAGAGTTCAAACGAGTAATTCGTGCAGCAACAATTTTGCCATCTTCACTGATATACTGTCTTAAGGTTTCTAAATCTTTGTAATCAAAGGTAGCATCTAATGCTGGTCTTCCACGACGACGGCGTGAAAACCCTGATTTATCACCATCATCGTCGCCACCGCGAAATCGATCATCACGGTCAGAGCGATCTGATTTAAATTCTTTTCTTGGTTTTTTTTCGAATTTATCGTCCATTTTTTATTCTCTCCAAAAATTATTTTAATTCGGTACCGCTGTTTTTTTCGATACGTATTGAGGTCATTTTTCCAGTTTTAGAATCTTTTACTAATTTTTTACCAACACGAGTTGGTTTGCCAGACTTTGGATCAACCAACATTACTTTACAAATATGCATTGGCGCTTCTTTAGTAATTTTTCCACCTTGTGGATTTTTTTGATTTGGTTTTGTGTGACGGCTGATCATGTTTAAGCCTTCAACGGTAACTGTTGCATTTTTTAAATCAAGGCGAGTGATTTTACCTTGTTTGTTTTTATTTTTTCCAGAGATGACAAACACTAAGTCACCCTTTTTTAGTTTAGATTTAGTAAGTTCTTGTGTGCGCATGATTCGGCTCCGCTATAAATTAATTGAGGGTACTCTTTTAATCCAAAGAACCCTTGGAAAGCAATTGTTTTCTAAGGTTTTTTCAATTCTGGACGGGGAAGCTCAAATATGTCTCTAACGGGGCAGTATTTAAAGCCAGCTAGTCGAGCGATTGGCCTAACTTTTTCTACCATGATTCTGCCGTCTTTATGCGCCGCATCTATAACATGTATCATTTGTACGCGACCAATAACAATAGAGCCGCTGCCTGTTGATCCGTCACCAATATGGATGATTTGATCAAGAATGCATTCCATTGCAATCGGAGCAGCTTTAATTCGAGGGGGTTTAACGAGACTTGAAGGGATGCTTTCTATTTTACACTCATCAAACTCACTTATAGTAGAGTCGAACTCAGCCGAAGTGGCATTCATGGTTTGTGCGAGTTCTTCAGAAACAATGTGCACGACAAATTCTTTGGTTTCTTCAATATTTCGAAGCGTATCTTTTTTGCGACCATCAGTATGTCTAGCGGGACAAAAAAGCA
>CAZPTV010000246.1:0-3722 GCA_964589335.1 uncultured Bacteriovoracaceae bacterium | reverse complement strand
CTGCTAGTGTATCGTAATTAAATTCGAGTATTTGAAATATTTCTGGATCTGGCTTGAAAGTAATTATTGTTCCACGAGTTTGAGTGGTTCCTGTTTCTTTTAAAGGCGATTGCGGTACACCTCTTTTATAAAGCTGTTGATATACTTTATCATCTCTATGAATTTCTAACTTTAGCGATTCACTTAATGCGTTAACAACCGAGACGCCTACGCCATGTAGTCCGCCTGAAACTTTATACGCGCCATCTTCATCGTTAAACTTTCCACCCGCATGAAGTTTTGTCATAACAACTTCAGCGGCAGACACGCCTGCCGCGTGCATATCAACTGGAATTCCTCGACCATCGTCTCCAACGCTACAAGAGTTGTCGTGGTGTATTGAAATTTTTATAACTTTACAAAATTTTGCTAGGTGTTCGTCGACAGAGTTATCAACTACTTCATAAACTAGATGGTGAAGGCCTCGTGCGCCAGTGTCTCCAATATACATTCCCGGACGTTTACGTACGGCTTCGAGCCCTTCTAGGACTTTGATTTTATCTGCATTATAACTGTTGGTTGTATCCGTGGACTGTGTGTTCGCTGCCATCTAAATCGATCCTTCCCTCGCTCACTTTAAAACTTTTTCCTAAATTAAGTCGTTCGGTGGTTGTTAGCACAACCTGTGAGCCACATTTCGTTAAGTAATCTAAAAGAAATGTACGGCGACTTAAATCAAGTTCCGATGAAAAATCATCGATTAAAAGAATTGGAGAATGTCCTCTTAGTTCTTTTATGGTTTCGACTTCAGAAAGTCTCATTGCTAAGGCTAAAGACCTAACTTCTCCCTGCGACCCAAACGTTCTGAGCGAGTGCCCATCAAGTTTAAAGTGCAGATCGTCTCTATGCGGACCAACGCTTGTACTTCCTAAAGCCATATCCCTTTGGAATGTCGATCCGAGACGTTTTTTTAAACTATCCCTGAGCGTTTCCAGACTTAAAAAACTATCGTGTTTTTGGTGATTTTGTCTAGTTACTTCTTCATCTATATTTGTATGAAAATATTGGATTTTAATTAAATTTTTGCGGTTTGTTATCTGTGAATATTGTTGTTCGATTTTAGGCTCAAACTCTTTGCAAATTTTCATTCTAAATAAAATAATTTTTGCACCATGTTCTGCAATAGCTTGATCCCATACATCAATTTCGTCTGTTTTTAAAAACTGCCCTCTTTCTTTCAGATGTTTTAAAAGTTTATTCCTCTGATCCAGAGCTTTTTGATAATCAACAAGTGTATTTATGTAATTAATGTCATGCGTAGCAGCTACTTTATCTATCCAGTTTCTTCTGAGCTCTGGCGTTCCTCTTATTATTTCTAGATCATTGGGAGAAAAACATACAGAAGAGACTTTGTTTACATATTCACTAAGTAGTTTGCATGGTTTTTGATTTAGTAATGCTTGTTTTCTATTTCCGTGAATTTTAATTTCTAAAGAATAATTTAAATCATCGCTTAAAACTGTACCCTGTATAAATGCTGCAGACATACCATGTCTAAGCATTTCATTGTTTTTCGCTCCACGAAAACTTTTGTATGTTGTTAAAAGATAAATCGCTTCCAAAAGACTCGTTTTACCTTGTCCATTTTGACCATAAATAACATTAAATCTATGATCTAAGTCCGTAATGACAATATTATCGTAACAGCGAAAGTCTATGACCCTTAACTGGGTAAGGATCATAATCAGATCTTCATAGGCATCACAACATAGGTATAACCGTTGTGACCGACTGGCTTTAAAATTCCAGGATTTAATTTATCTTTTAATTCCAGGGTAACTTTTTCAGTATTTAAAATTGAGAGGCAGTCTATTAGATATTTTGCGTTGAAACCAATGTCTAGCATTTCACCTGCGTAGTCTGCGTCCATCTCTTCTTTTGCCTCACCTAATTCCGCATCTTTAGCAGTTATTGTTAAAACTTTATCAGTAAATGAAAATTTAACTTGTTTGGTTTTCTCAAAGGCCAACAATGATGCTCGTTTTAGGCAGCCGATTAATTCGATACGATCGAGTGTGATTTTTTTATCATTATTTTTAGGAATAACTTGTTCATACGGAGGAAAGTTTCCTTCAATTAACCGAACAAATAAGCTTGTATCACCTATTTTAAATAACAAATTACTTTTATCCACGCACATTTCAAATTGATCAGATTTAATTTCAAGAAGTCTTCTAAGTTCGGCCAAACCTTTTTTAGGTATAATTACTGATTTTTTCAATAAATCATTATTATTGAGAAACATTTCACGATCAATAAACGCGAGTCTATGCCCATCTGTAGATACCATTCTTACAATATTATTTTCGATACTTTCTAAGTATGAACCATTTAAATGATAACGTGTTTCATCTGTTGAAACTGCAAAGCTTGTTTTATCAATCATTTCCTTTGTAGTTTGGGTGCTGGTTTTTATATAATTTTTATTTTCAAAATTTGGAAGTGGTGGAAATTCGTCAGCATTTAAGCCTACGATTTTAAAATGTGATTTTTGACATGATATTTCTACCCAATGATTTTCTTTTTTATTAAAATGGATTGGTTTGTTTGGTAATTCTTTTACGATATCTAAAATATTTTTTGCAGATAGTGCAACTTTTCCTGATTCTGCTGAATCAATTGGAATATTTAATTTAATTCCAACTTCTAAGTCTGTAGCGGTTAATGATAAAATATTATCTGAAACTTCGAATAAAACATTTGAAAGGATTTGAACTGTATTCTTTTTTTCTACAACACTTTGAACACTTTGAAGCGATGAGAGTAAAACATCTTTTTGAACAGTAAATTTCATTTTCTTTCCTCCCTAAATATATATTTATATATGTATATATTAAGTAGTATTAGTAGTACTGTTGAAACTGTGAATAATCAATCCAAGAGCACGATTTATTTAGAAAAAAGATAAAGATTAACTTGGGTATAAAATTTATAAAAATTGATTAATTTGTGGATATAAACGTTTTTAAAAAACGACAATTTTATTTTTAAAACAAACAAACACGTTATGGGGATAAATAATATTCTAAATAAATCAGTTATTAGTTTTTAGATATTTTTTAGACCATTCCTCATACTTATCAACAAAATTATCCAATTGTTTATAAACTTACTAACAATTTTAAAAAAACAATTAACAGGCAAAATATTGCATATAGTATTGAAATCAATAACAAATAAATTTTATTTAAAAATTTATCAACGAATCTGGATTTATATTAACAAGCTTAACCGCAATTTTTGAAACGTTATCAATAGTCTTGCATTACTCAGAGTGCGTTTTGAATCTCTTCAATATGACGCTTAATCTCAGCGTTTGTACTAAGGGATTCTTTTATCAATTTATCGCCATGAACAATTGTTGAGTGATCTTTACCGCCTAATATAATTCCAATATCTGCATAGGACTTGCTGCAGTATTTTCTCATCAAATACATTGCAATTTGACGCGGCAATGCGAACTTTCTGCTTCTGTCTCTGCTTTTTAAATCAGAAATTTTAATTGAAAAATATTTTGATACTGCTTCAAGCACGGCAGTGTGTTCAATACTTTCGTTTGGATTTTTAATGATGTCTTTTAAATCTTGTCTAGCTAATTCCAAACTAATTTCTACACCAAGCAATGATGCTTTTGCACCCAAGCGAATTAATGCACCTTCGAGTTCGCGGACATTGCTTTTTAC
>CAZPTV010000245.1:0-3724 GCA_964589335.1 uncultured Bacteriovoracaceae bacterium | reverse complement strand
ACCCAGATCTAGATGTTGCTCTTTTAAAAGTTAAAATTAAAAGAAAACTTACAGCTGTCGTATTGGGTGACTCAGAAAAACTCGAAGTCGGTGAGTGGATCTTAGCACTTGGAAATCCATTTGGTCATGGACATTCAGTTTCTCACGGAATTGTTAGTGCCAAAGAACGTGCGCTGCCTGGAGGTTTTGGAAAATATATACAAGTGGATGCTCCTATCAATCCTGGAAACTCAGGTGGACCGCTCGTTAATTTAAATGGTGAAGTTGTGGGAATAAATAATGCTATCGATGCACGAGGCCCTGGGATTGGATTTGCAATTCCAATTAATCATGTGAAGGCAAGTTTAACTCAATTGAAGACCAAAGGGCGAGTTGATCGTGGTTACATAGGTGTTAGTATAGATGAAGTGAGACCAGAGGTTTCAAAAGAACTTAATGTGCCAGAAGATTTAGCGGCTCCATTTATTACAAATATCGTCCCAGGCCAGCCTGCAGATAAAGCAGGACTAAAAACTTACGATGTCATCACAGAGGTGAACGGCAAAAAAATCTATTCAGCAGCAGATTTAGTCGGATCAATTACCGATATTCCCGTCGGTGAAAAAGCAAAACTTAAAGTCTTGAGAGCAGGAAAAGAAAAGGTATTTGAGGTGATGATCGAAAAAAGACCAGACTTTCGAATGGCTCGCAATCGAATGCAGCCACCAAATAATCGCAAACAAAAGCAGAACAGAATCGATACAGGAATGATGTTAGAAAATATTGACTCAGACATTGCAAAAGAGTTAGGTCTTCCTGAAAATTATTCTGGAGCAGTTGTTGCGAGAGTAGCACCAGGAGGTCCGGCAGCCTTAGCGGGAATTGCAAGGGGTGATGTCATTCTTGAAGTCGATAGAAAACCAGTTAAAAACGAAGAAGACTTCTATAGAGTTGTTAATAAAAGGAAAACATATTTGCTTAGAGTAAGAAGACAAGATGAAGGTGGCAGAGAAACCTTTTCTGTTGTTTCTTTGAAACTTGCAGATTCTGAGTAAGCCACTAGGCGTAAAGGGCTAAAGAGCCCAATAGAGATCTATTTTTCCCTGAAACTTGACGTTTTCATAGTCAGGCTCATCTTTAGTAGTATAAGGAGCCTCAAATATGGCTATGAAATTTACAGCAAAAACAGAAGAAGCAATTGTTGAATCGCAACATTTAGCGATTCGAAATAATCATCAAGAGCTCAATCCAGAGCATCTTTTGTTGTCACTATTTGAACAACAAGACGGTGTTTGTTCGACTATTGCGAGTAGTGCGGGGGCTAATCTTGATGAAATTAAAGCTGGTTTAAATAGAATTTTGCAAAAGTTTCCGCAAATCAGCGGAGGAGGCGCGGAAGGCAAGGTGTACCCCTCAGGGGCATTTAATAAATTATTGGTTGGTGCAGAAGATGAAGCGAAGAAATTAAAAGATGAATTTGTAAGTACTGAACATTTTCTGATTAATTATTTAAATGCCCCCACCTTTCGCGAAAAAGAGGCATTTCAGCTTTTATTTCGTAATGGTTTAACCAAGGATAAAGTTCAAAATGTACTATCAAAAGTGAGAGGAAATCAGAGAGTGCAGGACGAAAATCCAGAAGGCAAAATGAATCCATTACAAAAATATGGAAGGGATTTAACCGAGCTAGCAAAAATTGGAAAGTTAGATCCAGTTATTGGTAGAGACGAGGAAGTTCGACGCGTGATCCAAGTCCTTTCAAGAAGAACAAAAAATAATCCTGTATTAATCGGTGAACCAGGGGTGGGTAAGACTGCAATCGCTGAAGGTTTAGCAAGACGGGTATTTTCAGGAGATGTTCCAGAAGGGTTAAAAAATAAAAAAATTATTTCATTAGATATGGGAGCATTGATCGCAGGTGCAAAATTTAGAGGAGAGTTTGAAGAAAGATTAAAGGCAGTATTAAAAGCAGTGCAAGATGCCTCTGGCGAAGTGATTCTTTTTATAGATGAAATACATACTTTAATCGGTGCTGGAGCTTCAGAAGGTGCAATGGATGCTGCAAATATGCTGAAACCAGCTTTAGCGCGCGGTGAACTGCATTGTATCGGTGCCACAACACTAAATGAATATAAAAGAATCGAGAAAGATCCTGCTCTTGAACGAAGATTTCAGCCAGTTTTTGTGAAAGAACCTACGGTTGAAGATTCAATCGCGATTTTACGAGGTCTTAGAGAAAAATATGAATTACATCATGGCGTAAATATAAAAGACAGTGCGCTTGTATCAGCAGCAATGCTTTCAAATCGATACATTGCAGACAGATTTTTACCGGATAAAGCAATTGATTTAGTGGATGAGGCTGCAAGTGGCGTCAGAATGGCGTTAGATTCATTGCCAGTTGAAATTGATGTGCTAGAAAGAAAAATACTAACATTAGAAATTGAAAGACAGGGTTTAAAAAAGGAAACAGATTCTCCTTCACAAGAAAGATTGGCTAAAATTGAAGGAGAGTTAAAAAAACTCAAAGAAGAATCAACTGCATTAAAATTAAATTGGCAAAAAGAAAAGCAAGAGGTCAATGCAGTAGGAGAAATTAAATCCAAAATCGAATCTAAAAGATTTGAAATGGAACAAGCTGAAAAACGAGGCGAGTTAGAAAAAGCAGCCGAACTCAAATATGGCGTTTTGGTTCAGTTAGAAAAAGAATTAGAGTCTAAAGCAAGTCTTTCTAAAGAAAGAAAAATACTTCATCAAGAAGTGGATGAAAACCATATTGCAGAAGTGATTTCTCGATGGACAGGAATTCCTGTTTCAAAAATGCTCGAAACTGAAACTAAAAAATTATTAACAATGGAAGATCGTTTGCATGAGCGTGTAGTGGGTCAAGATGATGGAATCCGATCTATTTCAAATGCAATCAGAAGATCAAGGGCAGGGTTACAAGATCCCAAAAAGCCGATTGGTTCATTTCTTTTTTTAGGACCTACAGGGGTTGGAAAAACAGAGACTGCAAAAGCATTAGCAGAATTTTTATTTGATGACGAACAGGCAATGGTTCGTATTGATATGAGTGAGTATATGGAGAAACATGCTGTCGCGCGATTGATTGGAGCACCTCCGGGATATGTTGGTTACGAAGAAGGCGGTCAATTAACCGATGCTGTTCGTCGCCGTCCTTACAGCGTAATATTGTTGGATGAGATTGAAAAAGCTCACCCCGATGTTTTTAATTTATTTTTGCAAGTATTAGACGACGGAAGAATTACTGACAGCCAGGGTAGAACAGTTAGCTTTACAAATACGGTGATTATCATGACTTCAAATGTTGGTAGTCGTGAAATTATTGGTGAAACAAATGTTGAAAAGCGAGATTCGATGGTGAATAAAATTTTACGTGAGCACTTTAAGCCTGAGTTTTTAAACCGAATTGATGATACGGTTATTTTTCATAGTCTTTGCAAAGAGCAAATTAAGAATATTGTGAAAATTCAAGTGAAGACGATAGAAAAATTACTCGAAGCAAGACAGATCCAGCTTTCTGTCGATGATTCTGCAATCGATTGGATTTCAGAAAGAGGTTTTGATCCAGACTTTGGAGCTAGGCCACTAAAGCGCTTGATGCAGAAAGAGCTACAAAACAAACTTGCAACTGAGCTTCTTCAGGGTAAGTTCAAGAACGGTTCGGTTATAAAAGTAAGTCGCGGCGCATCAGGCCTTGTGGTCCAATAATAGGCAAATATTT
>CAZPTV010000244.1:0-3737 GCA_964589335.1 uncultured Bacteriovoracaceae bacterium | reverse complement strand
TGAAATAAATTTTGCCTGACCAAAGGATGAAGATGTAAATTCATAGATTGAAGCTCTATTTCTTTTCGATCGGTTGAATTCAGAATTTTTTCAACATTTGATTGTTTCATAAACACCTGTAATTACTAACTTTTTAGGATTATTCCCAAAAAACCCGACTCCGTTTATACAATAACAGATTAAATATGTCAACAATATTGAGTACCCTATACTAAGCGCTTTTTGCTCCCTTCAAAAGTGAATTGTATTCATCACTTAGAAGTCGCAGCGCACTCTAGATTGCTCCGATCATAATCGTGATCTATCCTTTTAGGAATGAACCCAGATGAAAAGAAAAAAATAATCGAAGAATTACGTCAATCCCCTATACAAAAAGTTAAAGTCGCCGTCACAGACATCGACGGAATTTTGCGTGGAAAATATCTGCACAAAGATAAATTCTTATCTGCAATAGAATCGGGATTTGGATTTTGTAATGTTGTTCTCGGATGGGACTCATCGGATGTTTGTTATGACAACGTTAAATATACAGGTTGGCATACCGGTTACCCGGATGCAACCGCGATGATTGATTTATCGACCTATCGAAAGGTACCTTGGGATGGTGGAATTCCTTTTTTCTTAGGCGACTTCATTAACAGCAGCGGCAAACCTCTTGAAGTTTGCCCACGTCAACTCTTGAAAAAAATTATCACGGATGCATCATCAATGGGCTATCGTCCTTTTTGTGGAATGGAGTTTGAGTGGTTTAATTTTAAAGAAACACCACACACTCTTGCCGATAAAAAATATATGAATCCAGAGCCGCTTACTCCAGGCATGTTCGGATATTCCATTCTTCGCTCCAGCTTGAATCAGCCTTTTTTTACTGCACTCATGGATGAAATGCGCGACTTTAAAATTCCCATTGAAGGTCTTCATACTGAAACAGGACCAGGCGTTTATGAAGCTGCAATCTTATTTTCAGACTCTTTAGAATGCGCAGATCGTGCAGTACTTTTCAAATCAAGTGCTCGTGAAATTGGTTATCGTTTTGGAATTCTTCCAAGCTTCATGGCTAAGTGGAATGCGCAATTGCCTGGTTGTAGTGGTCATCTTCATCAAAGTTTATGGAACTCTTCAGGCGACAAAAATCTTTTCTATGATGACAAAGATCCCAATAAAATGAGCTCAATCTTTAAATCTTATGTTGCAGGCCTCATTCAACTTCTGCCTGAGATACTTCCATTTTTTGCACCAACGATCAATAGCTACAAACGTCTAGTTGATGGTTATTGGGCTCCAACAAAACCAACTTGGGGTATCGACAATCGAACCGTTGCTTTTCGAGTGATTCCTGGAAGTTCAAAATCAACTCGACTTGAGGTTCGCGTGCCGGGCTCTGATGTAAACCCCTATCTGGCAAATGCAGCTGCTACGGCTTGTGGCCTCTATGGTATAAAAAATAATTTAGAGCTCAAATCAAAGCCAATTGTTGGTAGTGCTTATGCAGATACTTCGACAGAACGTCTGCCTCGAAATCTTTTTGAAGCAACAAAAAAATTAGAAGACTCAAAAATCGCACGAGAAATATTAGGAAGCGCTTTTGTTGAACATTTTGTAAACACTCGCCAATGGGAATGGCGTCAATTTCAAAATGCAGTCACACAATGGGAACTTCAAAGATATTTTGAAATCATTTAAACATAGGAGAAACCATGAGTACTTACCGTTTTAGTTTTCCAACCCCAATTCATTTTGGAGCCGGAGTTCGTAATCAAGTTGCAGCACATTTAAAAGCTCAAGGTTTTTCAAAACCAATGTTGATCACCGATCGAGGCGTTGCAGCACTACCAATGCATAAAGAAATAATGAATCACCTCCAATCGTCCGGACTAAAAGCTACAAGCTTTTCTGAAATATGGGGCAATCCAGTAAAGTCTCAAGTCACTGCAGGGGTTAAGGCATTTAAAGAAAGCGGCGCGGACTGTATCGTTGGACTTGGTGGCGGGGCTGCTTTAGATGTTGCAAAAGCAATTGCGCTTATGGCAACCCACTCAGGAGATTTATTTGATTACGAAGATGAAAAACCTGGCGCAAGGCCAATCGACGGACCCATTCCGTATTGGATCGCATTACCAACTACCTCTGGAACAGGAAGTGAAGTCGGTAGGAGCTCTGTAGTATCTGATGATCAAACTCATATTAAGAAAATCATTTTTTCTCCAAAGTTATTAGCAAAAGCAGTTTTTGCTGATCCGGAACTCACACTTGATTTACCTGCAAAAATAACAGCAGCAACAGGAATGGACGCACTCACTCACTGTGTAGAAGCCTACCTTGCAAAAGGATACCATCCAATTTGCGATGGAATTGCGCTTGAAGGAATTCGTCTTGCCTCTCAAAGTTTAGTAAAGACCGTCACAGATCCAAAAAACATTGAAGCACGAAGTTCAATGATGATGTGCTCAATGATGGGGGCAATCGCATTTCAAAAAGGGCTTGGAATCACACACTCCTGTGCACATGCACTTGGAACCGTCGTTGATATGCATCATGGTCTTGCAAATGGAATCATGATCAATTATGCGCTTAAATATAATATTTCAGCTGTTCCAGAACGCTTTAAAAATATGTGTACAACGATTGGATTAAAAGACCCTTCAGGCGAATCATTTATTCGTTGGCTAGAAGACCTTAAAAAAGCGACTGGAATTCAAACTAAATTATCTGAAGCAGGAGTTAAAAAAGAAATGGTCGACGCTCTCGTTAAAGTTGCAATTGCAGATGCTTGTCATCCATCAAATCCAAAAGCATGTACAGCAGACACTTTTAAAAGTGTTTTCATGGAAGCCATTTAATTCAAATGAAAAAACCTAGAATTGGATTGTCAGCTTGTTTTTTTCACAGCGATCCAAAAAGACCTGTTTTTAAAGGGAAAACTCTACTGTATTTAGAGGAGTCTATGGCTCATTGGCTTTTATCAATGGATGCGATGGTCTATATGATTCCGTCTGTACCCGGTGAAAGTTCTTTAAAATTAAAAAACTGGGCTGAAGACCTTGATGGATTAGTCTTACAAGGCGGTTCTGATGTCTCACCAAAATCCTACGGTGAAACAGCTATCAAACCAGAATGGAATGGAGATTATATTCGTGATCAATATGAAATTGAACTCTTTAACGAATTTACTAAATTAAAAAAACCAGTACTTGGAATATGTCGAGGCGCTCAGTTAATTAATGTCGCCTGCGGCGGTACTTTATATCAAGATATTACAATGCAAGTTCCAGGATCACTCATCCATCGCGATTGGGATATTTATGATCAAAATTTTCACAATATTACTTTCGAAAATAATTCAATTTTTACAAAACTTTATCCAAAGCTTAAAACCGCAAAAGTGAATACGGTTCATCACCAGGGGTTAAAAGATCTGGGGAAAAACCTTAAAATCGAAGCGAAGTCTGAAAAAGATGGAATCATCGAAGCGGTCTCGGGAACTACCGATTCGTTTGTATTCGCAGTTCAATGGCATCCTGAGTTTCAAAATCCAAATGATTTGAGTCTGTTGGATTCAAAGCCAATATTAAATTTATTTTTAGATGAAATAATAAAAAGAGGAAACAAATGATTAAAGTCATCAACCCAGCAAACCAATCCATCGTTAAAGAACTCGAATCAGACACTGCTTCTAGCGTTTCTCAAAAATTTAAATCTGCAAAAGCTGCGCAACCGCGTTGGTCAAAAGTACCTCT
>CAZPTV010000243.1:0-3741 GCA_964589335.1 uncultured Bacteriovoracaceae bacterium | reverse complement strand
TTAAGACAAAAAATTGCAGAGCGTTTGGTATTTGCACAACATACAGCTGCAATTCTAACGACATTCAATGAATGCGACATGACTGCGGTCAATGAAGTGCGAACAAAACACAAAGATGCATTCAAGGCAAAACATGGCGTATCTTTGGGTTTTATGTCATTTTTTACTCGAGCGGTTGTTGAGGCATTAAAAGAAGTTCCAGCTGTAAATGCCATGATTGATGGTAAAGATGTCGTGTATCGTGATTATTATGATATTGGAGTTGCCGTAGGTACCGAGCGAGGACTTGTAGTGCCCGTTCTCCGTGATACTGGAAAAATGGGATTTTTAGATATTGAAAAAGGAATCGCTGCACTCGCTTTGAAAGCTCGAGACAATAAGTTGTCTATCGCTGATTTATCTGGAGGTACGTTTACAATATCAAATGGTGGAGTGTATGGTTCGCTTTTATCCACGCCAATATTAAATCCTCCACAAAGTGGAATTTTAGGAATGCATAAGATTCAGGAACGACCAGTAGTTGTTAATGGTAAAATTGAAATTCGTCCAATGATGTATCTTGCTTTATCGTATGACCATAGAATGATCGATGGAAAAGAAGCGGTAACTTTTTTAATTAAAGTAAAAGAAGGAATCGAAAATCCTGAAAAACTTGGACTAAACTTTTAATAAAGGAAAATAATATGGCAGACTTTGATTTAGTGATTATTGGAGCCGGACCTGGTGGATATGTTTGTGCGCTTCGCGCAGCTCAATTAAAATTAAAAACAGCATGCATTGAGAAAGATAAGACCTTAGGTGGCACATGTTTGAATGTGGGGTGTATACCTTCTAAGGCAATGCTCGATTCATCAGAACATTTTGCTTATACTCGTGAAAAATTAGGTCTTCATGGTGTTATGGTCAAAGATGTAAAATTAGATTTAGCAACAATGCTAAAGCGTAAAGATCAAGTAGTGACTCAGTTAACAACAGGAATTTCTGGTCTATTTAAAAAGAATGGTGTGACACATATTAAAGGTTTCGGAAAAATCACTAAATCTGCAAACGGTGAACATGCAGTTGAAGTAAAGGCAGAGGATGGAACTACAAAAGTTTATACTGCAAAAAATGTAGTCATCGCAACTGGTTCTGAACCGACTTCTTTACCGTTCGCTCCATTCGATGGAAAAAGAATTATCAACTCAACAGATGCACTTACGCTATCTCAAGTGCCACAAAAAATGGTGGTTATTGGAGGTGGAGCAATCGGTCTTGAAATGGGTTCTGTATGGTCTCGTTTGGGTGCAAAAGTTACCGTAGTTGAGTACATGGATCGCATCGCTGCATTATTTGATAAACAAGTTTCATTAGAACTTCAAAAAATGCTTACAAAACAAGGTCTCGAAATAAAAACCTCTACAAAAGTGTCTTCAATTAAAAATATGGGTTCTAAAGTAGTCATTGAAATGGAGTCTGCAAATGGGACTGAAAAAATGCCACCATTAGAAGCAGATGTAGTCCTTGTTTCTGTAGGAAGACGCCCATTTACAAATGGATTAGGATTGGAAGAAATAGGAATTGAAAAAGACAAACAAGGACGAGTGGTAGTCAATGATCACTTTGAAACAAATAAAAAAGGAATCTTTGCAATTGGCGATTGCGTGAGAGGGCCAATGCTAGCTCACAAAGCTGAAGAAGAAGGGGTTGCCATCGCAGAAACACTCGCCGGACAACATGGGCATGTTAATTATGATTGCATTCCGAACGTGATTTATACTTGGCCTGAATTAGCATCGGTAGGACTTACTCAAGAGGAATGCCAGTCAAAAGGTTTAACAATTAAGTCTGGTACGTTTCCGTTTTTAGCCAATGGTCGCGCGAAAGCAATGATGGAACCAGAAGGGATCGTTAAAGTTATTTCTGACGCTAAATCAGATAGAGTATTGGGTGTACATATTGTAGGACCGAGAGCATCAGATATGATTGCAGAAGCGGTTGCTGTAATGGAGTTCGGTGGAAGTGCCGAGGATATTGCACGCACCTGTCACGCGCATCCAACATTATCAGAAACACTTAAAGAAGCAGCCATGGCTGTTGATAAGCGAGCATTACATTTTTAATTCAGTTAAGTATTCAGTATGAATTCAATTAAAGTATACCTCAAAACAATATTTATTTGTATTATACTGGGTCTTATAATTTTTGGTGTTTATTTAAAAAAAATTGAGCGCATTTCAATCAATACTGATCCATTAAAGTTTGATCAAAATAATGCACATCAATTAATGACAAAACTCTCGAAAGATTTTAAATATAGAGTCACGTATTCTGAGCCTCGTAAAAAAGCTGCAATTTGGTTGAAAGAAGTATTTAAATCCTATGGATATACTCCTAAGGGAATGCAGTTTTCAGAAGTTATAAATGGAAAAACCTATAATGATCTTGAAAATATTTATGCAGAAAAAATCGGAACAAAATATCCAGATCAGATTATAGTAATCTCTGCGCATTATGACATTGCTGAAACAACGATAGAAGGTGCGATGGATGATGCTGCTGGAATTGGGATCATCTTAGAGTTAGCAAAAATCTATTCAAAAGAAGAAAGTGAACGCACATTATTATTTTTACTCACTGATAGTGAAGAACTCGGAGCATTTTGGGGTGCACATAATTTTGTTCGTCAATTTAATCGTAAAGATCAAATTATTGCAGACATAAATATCGATTACCCTTCACCCGAAAAGCAAGTTTCAATTTTGACTCTTTGTGATGGTTTACGAGAGGGATATACTCCTTTGTGGTTGCGTGAAATGGCAATGGATTCAGTTCGATCTGTAAATCGCGTTAAAGCGATAGATTTCACAAATGTAATGGAGCATATAGAGAGAGCGCTCCTCATTCCACCAGCAGACCACGGTGAATTTTTAGCAATGGGTATTCCTGCTTTTAACTATGTAGGACAACCTGAAGATTATATAAAAATTGCCAATGAATATCACCATACGCCGAAAGACACTGCAGAGGCCTTAACTGTAGAAGCAATAGGAGATGTTGGAACTGCATCTGAACGATTAATTAGAAGTTTAAATGACATGAGTGCTTTACCCGAGAATTTTAGAAATTCATCGTATTGGAAAATCACTGAAAATCGGTTTATTGAGGGCTGGGTAGTAACACTTCTGCACACACTTGCTTTTATTCCTTTCTTATTTTTTTCAATCTTAAGATTTAGAGAAGTTTATAAAAATCATTCACACGAAGAAATTAAGAAAATATCAGTAAGTGAATTTAAAAATGTACTTATTTTATTGGGCTCAATGGTTGTTGGCTATGTCATAATGTTGTTACTGCCACAACTCCATTTGATTACACAATATGAACAATATCCTGCAACACAAAAAGCACCTTTACTTTATAATCCAAATTTTATTGCGATTGCATGTGTTATTCTTGCGGTACTTGCACTTTATTATATTTTTAAAAAATTATTCTTTGATATCGATGATGATCTTGATTTTCCAGAAATACGTCAAAGTATTCAGGCATTTTTGTTTTCTATATTAATCACGATAGCAATGTTTAAAAATTCTTATTTGGCCACATTACTTTTATTACCGCCCGCCTATTTTTGGATGGGATTAAAAGTAAGAAGAAGACTTGATGGAAAAATTTTAAATTTTCTTTTAATTTTAGGTGGAACAGTAACGTTTCTCATAATTCTTTTGGTCATGTCACATGTATTTCATATCGGGGTTG
>CAZPTV010000242.1:0-3743 GCA_964589335.1 uncultured Bacteriovoracaceae bacterium | reverse complement strand
GTCTTATATTTTGCAATTCCTCTTCGAAGTTTATTTTCACCAGCATTATATGATGCGGCTGCGAGTTCCCAGCTACCAAACTCTTGATAAAGATTTCTTAAATAATTAATTGCAGCCATTGTTGCTTTACGGGTATCTCTTCGTTCGTCTACCCAATAGTTAATATTTAAACCGAATATTTTTCCGGTACTTTTTATAAATTGCCAAGGTCCCACTGCAGACGCGTGTGAACGTGCTGAGTTATTAAATCCACTTTCAATCATAGCTAAATAGACTAGGTCTTGTGGCATATTATTTTGCTTTAATACTTTTGCAATTTCAGGAATAAAATAACGTCCACGTTCTAAGTATTTTGAAAAGTACCTTCTTCCCTTGCCTGTAAAATAACTAATCCATTTTTCAACAGCATCATTTGAAACAACAGGGTAATCAAATTGATTCACTTTTAGCTTAAGACCAAAAACAGGTTCATTTAAAACGTAAGGGGCGCTGTATGCCATTCCTTTATTTTCACTGTTAGTCCCATTTTTATTTTCATAAGCTTTATCATCTTTAATTACATTTCCAATTGCACCACCATTTTCATTATTCATTTGAGACGATCTCATCGTGGTACATCCCCACATTGAAATCGTTAATATAAATAATGTAGCTGTATTTCGAACAAATGATGATGTTTTACTAGATGAGATAACTAGGTTCGTTCCGTCCATGGGACTCCTAAAAGTGAAATATTTTCCTCGGGAATAAAATGAGGATGTTTTAATTCTAAAACAGAATGAAATAGAGTCAACGAACTTGAGCGTCAATGAGACGAATTATGGGTAGGCAAAAATTGCAAATACTATTTATGACTTCTTTTCGGTTTTCGGATCGATCGTTAGTTCAACTGTAACCTTTAACTTGTGTTCTTCGAAGAATTTTTGTGCCTCTTTTGCGAAATCAATATGAGAAAGAACATTTGCTGCTTCTTTGGCAAAGGTATTCATAAATTCTTGTTTAGATTTATTAGCATTTTCTAAAAAGCCAGACCATAATTCTTTTGGTAACTTAATTTCTCCAAGATAATTTCTAATTGTTTCTTCAGTTAAAAAAATTGTACCTACGCCTGTAAGCACTACTTTTTTCATTAATTCACCGAGCTGTCCTTTTAAGCCATCTTTGTCTTTATCGTTTTTTTCATCCATCGACATAATTTATTCTTTCATTGCTTGCTTTTCAAAACTATCAAGCATTTTAGGCAAAGTTGTTTTAATTAAACCACTTAACATAAAACCCGGAACAGGGATTTTAAATTCAAGATCAATCATATAATGAACATTACAGCCTGATGCCGTTTCTGAAATTTCCCAAGCACCAAAATTTGATTTTAAAAAATTACTTTCAACAATCTTCCAAGTCATCTTATTCGGTAATGCACTTTCATCATGATCCAATACATATTGAATCTCTTTACCCATTAATTCAATTGAATACTCTACGCGAGTTGTAGCTCCATTTTTTGAAAGAATTTTTACTTTATGAACATTATCTACAAAGCTAGGGTATTGTTCATAACTTGAAATTGCTTTCCAGACTTTTTCTCTGGGAGCTTTCATTTCTTTTGAATGCTTTGCTGAAGCCATGAAGAATCCTTTCTATTGATGAAATTTTGGTTTTTTATCAAAATGATGTTGGGCATGAATATGTCTGATGGTTCCGCTTTCTGAACGCATCACTACTGAATGCGTAGAACAACCCCCACTGAATAGTTTTACACCCTCAAGAAAAGTACCCTGAGTAACTCCTGTTGCACAAAACATTACATGACCATCAGCAAGTTCAGTAATCTTATAAATTCGATTCATATCCGCAATTCCCATTCTTCTTGCCCGTTCAATTTCGTCATTATTTCTAGGTTTTAATTGACCTTGAAAATCACCACCAACGCATCTTAACGCTGCAGCTGCAATTACACCTTCTGGTGCTCCACCGATACCCATCATGACATCAACACCGGAATCTGGCATGCATGTTGAAATTGCTGCCGACACATCTCCGTCTCCAATTAACCAAATTCTACATCCTGCTTTTCGGACTTCTTCAATTAAATCTGCATGTCTAGGACGATCTAAAATAATTACAGTTAATTCATCTAGAGTTTTTTTCTTAGCCTTTGCAATTTCTTTTAAATTTTCAGTCGGTGATCGAGAAAGATCAATAGCTCCCTTTGCATCTCCACCCACTGCGATTTTATTCATATAAGTATCTGGGGAGTGAAGAAACTTACCTTCTTCTGCAATTGCAATGACTGATATACTATTATTTCCGCCACGAGCACAAATGCTAGTTCCTTCTAGAGGGTCAAGTGCAAGATCAAGATGAGGTCCTGTACCATTACCTACTTTTTCACCAATATAAAGCATTGGAGCTTCATCCCGTTCGCCTTCTCCAATAACAACTCTTCCTTCGAATTGTATGGAATTCAGCATTCTTCTCATCGCATCTACTGCTGCTTGATCGGCTGCCTTTTCATCCCCTCTTCCCATATATCGAGAAGAAGCGATCGCTGCCATTTCGGTTACACGAACAAATTCTAGCGCAAAATTTCTATCCAATTTTTCCACCTTCCTCAAATAAATTTAAAAGTTTATTTTTCATCCGAGTATCTAGCGCGGACGATTCAATAATTTTTTTACCAAAATCAAATTTTACAGGATCCAATGCACTGTCATGATCAATTTCAATAGATTCAATTTTTACAGGTGTTTCTGCTAAATATGTAAGCTCTCTTTTTTGTGGACCAAATGAATTACAATAACCTGTTGTTACTTTTGGCAGTGTTTTATCTTTTTCAGGCGACAAACTGTAACCTAAATAAAAGCTTGAAAAAAATAACTCTACTCTTTCTATGACACCTGCTGAGTTATTTTTAATGATTAGATCTGTATTGCAGACACCGTGATACCAATAATCAACGTTCGGTAGTTTTTCTTTTATGAGTTTTAAACTTATTCCTAGACGCTTGGGACTTAACGCACGAATTAAAACCTCTTTGCTATACGTAGTCAGTGCTTCAAACTTCAAAGCTGCGCGATCTTCGTAATATGTAATTAATCGAGGACTCACTTCGATGCTATCTGGATGTAAATTCAAAGTTCCAACTACGATGCTTCCTTCTTTCCAGAGTTTTTCTTCGACTTTTACAGCAAGACCATTCGTACTCAAGTCATAAACAGGATAAATTTTTCCAGTTTTTTTCTCTCTAAACTGTTCATTTGTAAGAAGAAAGCGTGGATGCCTGCGTCTTTCAATCAATCTAAGACCCGCTAATTCTCCGTTTGAATTTTCTTTATCATTTTTATTTTTGCTGCTTTTCGAAGTCCGTTTCGTTGTCATATTTTATTGATATTATTTCTTTTTGTATTCTTCTTCAATGTGGTTTCTAAAGTTCTTTGATGCAATTCCTAGAAGCATTTCTGAGAGCGGCACAGCAATTAAAGATAACGCGGATGGAAAAATCTTCTTTGCATCTGTGATTGTTCCTTTTAATGCCATAAGCGTTTTTGAATTTAATTCCCAAGTATAGATATCTGCAGTCAATCCCACCATTTCACCTTTGATTATTTTAAACGCTAAATGATCTGGTGAAATATCATAAACTTGAATCCAGGAGTGCATCCTAAATCCAGAAGCTTCACCTATCATTTCAATAATTTTTGTATTTGCATTATATTCAAATTTTTTAATTGCACCCGACATTT
>CAZPTV010000241.1:0-3841 GCA_964589335.1 uncultured Bacteriovoracaceae bacterium | reverse complement strand
CATTGAGCCTAATCGAGAAAAATTTTCAGGCTATATTTTTAAGATTCAAGCAAACATGGATCCGCAGCATCGAGATCGTGTAGCATTTATGAGAGTGAACTCTGGCAAGTTCACTCGAAATATTTTAGTAAAACACGCACGTCTAAATATTGATGTAAAGTTAAGCAAACCCATGAACTTTTTCGGACAAGAGCGTGTTATTATTGAAGAAGCATGGCCCGGTGATATTGTTGGTATTCTGGATACATCTGGGGAATTGCGAATTGGGGATACACTTTGCGAGAAGGATCGATTTGAGTTTGAGCAAGTACCACGATTCCCATCAGAACACTTTGCTGGAGTGACTATTCTTGATCCAATGAAAAGAAAACAACTGAAAAAAGGACTGGATCAGCTTTCAGAAGAAGGCGTAGTGCAAGTCTATCATCAAAAAGATATGGGAGACAAAGATCCTGTCTTAGGTGCAGTTGGAGCACTACAATTTGAAATTCTTCAAGCCAGGCTTAAGTCAGAATACAATGTTGATGTGCGTGTTGATCGTCTACCATTTCAATATGCAAGGTGGATTGAAGGCGATGATCTATCATTTTTTAAAGGCCGTGAAGATTCAAAGCTACTTTACGATCGCGACGAGTTTCCAATTGTTTTATTTAAAACCGATTGGACAATGAAATGGGCTGAAGACAATTCTAAAAATTTAAAATTTCTAAAAACTGCTCCACAAAAGACCAAACTGTAACTGACTATTCATTCGATGCAAATAGTTATTTTATTTTGGGATTTTCATGCCCTACGTTACAATTGGATTTGAATGAAAGTCGAAGAAGCTCGATTTTTTGAGAATACCTTAATTTTAACTACGACTGAAAAATTTGCTGAAAGCGAGTGGGGGGCAGTCGCTGGTGAGTTATTAGAAGTTTCTAAAAAATTTCCTTATATTCTTATTTATTTTAAATCAGAGATTGATGCAAAAATTGTAGAGGCATTGAAACTTCTCAAAAAAAAATTCACAGGAAAATCACTACTTGTTTTGGCTTCAGAAATTCATAAATTGGATGCTCAAAATAAAATTGATGGTTTGAAGTGTTTTAAACATCCGACCGCTAAAAGAATTTTAGATATTCTAAAACTAGAATCAGATTTAAAAGAAGTTGAATTAAATTTAAAAAGTACAGATGCCATCATTACAAACCAAATTACTGATTTATTAAAGTTACCTATGCCCGACAAGCCATTTACTGCTAGAGAAGTTGATATTCATTTATATAATTTAAATAAAGAAGTTGGGCGACTCAATCACACGACACAAGTCTTTTTTAAAGAGATCGATCGATTAAAGAAAAACAGACCAAAAGAAACTGATCAATTACTTAAAAATCAGGACTCGATTAGTAAACTTGAATCTTATAAAGCTCAGGGCATCGAGCTTTTAAAAGAGAAAAAACTGGTAAGCTAAATGCCATTAATAACAATTCCAGAAAAACCTGATGATTCGGCAGAAATACAAAAAAAACTTTTTAGGGAAACTCAAACTTTATTGCATGAGCTTGTTAAAAAGAAAGAAAAACTATCAGAAATAAAAGAACAAATTTCAAAAATGAAAGCATTAACTAAACAAAACCAAGATATTAAGACAGAGTTTTATTCTTTGTTAAATGAAAAAGTTAAAATCAGTGAAATTAAACAGTCCGACATTTATATTACAAAGTTGGAATCAGAGATTGAAGCGCTGAAGAATTCCGGAAAAAAAGACGCTAAAAAAGATGAACCAGCTACTGGTGAGAAAAAATAATGAGTACAAAGTTTCAACCCTTTAAATACCGCGCAGTTTGCTTTACTGAAAAACCAGAGAGTATAGCAAATATTATAAGTTTGATGAATGCATTTAACTTTACCCATTACGAAATGAGTGACCCAAGAGAATTTATTAAACGATTTAAAACTGAAATACCTTTAACATGTATTATTGATCTTGATGTTAGCCAATACAAAGAAGCAATTGCATTGTTTAAAAGTTTAAGAAATATTTATGCATCAGGTATTCTTATGTTTGGCCTATCTTCTGGGCAAGACAATGAGTTAACTCGATATGTAAAAGCAAATGGCATTAATGATATTTTTCCTAAAAATATTGATAAAGCATCGTTTGAAACTAGATATTTAGAAGTGATCGATAAGAAATATTCGAGTACTAAAGAACAAAATCAAGTTACACTTCCAGCAATCGTTGAGTGGTATTTTGAAAAGGCTTCCCCCCAGTTATCAACAATTTCTCATAATATTGAAAATATTGACGTCCTTGAAACAAGGGTAAAGTTTTATGAAGAAAGACTATTACCATATCGCGAATTTTTCTTACCAATGGTCAAGTCACTTGCAAAAAGTCAGGAAGCGCTTGAGTACACTCAAGCCATTCGACTTTACGGAGTAAATAATGCAAAAAATCTTTTAGTAGCTTTTACTCTTGCTGAAACACTAAAGAGTGAAGCATTGAAATGGAATGAAAAAACAAATTTACCAACAATGGATCCAAAAAATTATATACAATATGCAGTCAAAACGTTGAATGCCTTCGGAGAGGATTCAAGATATGCACAAGTCGCTTTTAATGCAGGTCTTGTATTTGATTTTTTATTTTATTCGAACGAAGTATCAACTAATAAAAATCCAGCAATTAAAAAATTAATCGAAACCAGATATGATATCGCCTTACAGAAGGCAAAAGCTGGGTATAAGAAAGCTTCTACAATTAAAGACTTGTCATTTGAGAAGCAGATCATAACTTATTTTTTATTTAAAGAGGCCGGTAAAATAGCAATTGCAATACACCAACCAGATTATATCGATTTTAATAATTCTTTTGAAAAGGCTGGGATTAAACCTTTATTGTTTGCAGTTGCTGAAAAACATCGATTTGGAATATCACACAGCTTAGTGGGATCATTATTCGCGCAAATTATGCCAGATACAGGGGATGCGGCATCTTCAGTTTTATTTGCTGACCATGCGTTTTTATTTAATAATGATTTTAGTGATCACGATTCGTATACGTTAACTGAATTTTGCTCAGGAATATAAAAACTTATAATTTAAGAGATAAAAATAGAAAAACCTCCCAGATCTTATCAAAGGAGGTTTTTTAATCAGTATTATATTAAATAATTTTTAATTAAGTTAAGTTATGTCTCTATCCATTACTGTTTTGCGGCCATCAGCTTTAGCTTTTTCAATGGCTTCATCGCAAAATAGACGTATTTTTGCAGAAATCAAAGGTAGAACCTTGTCTGATGTACTCAAGCCTGATTTAGCTTTAATGTACGCCTTTAATTTGGATGCGACGACGAGAACTTCATCTTTTACTTCAGCAGTATCACTCATTGTATCTCCTCTTTTATCTGTTTAACAAACACACGACTTGAAACGTTTTTTATTGCAGTCTCAATACGATCTTTTGGTGTACGTCTCAAATCTTTACTTAATCGAACATAAGACATCAAACTAATCATCCATTTAGTTGGATCCCATTGATACCAACGTATGCCATTGCGATAATCGCTTGGGAATGTATGATGAAAGTTATGATAACCTTCACCTAGTGCAAAAAATGCTAACCACCAACTGTCTCGAGCGCTACTTTCAGTAGAATAGGGGCGCTTGCCAAACACGTGAGCAGCAGAATTAATTAAAAAAGTACTATGATGGGTGAGAAGTTGTCTAACCATTCCACCCCATACGAAACCTGCATAAGGTCTACCAAAACACCATCCTATAAAAGTTGGAACGCCAAAACCAAAAACAAGAGCAATAGGGAGATAGTATTTATGTTGCCACATTACGAGTT
>CAZPTV010000240.1:0-3853 GCA_964589335.1 uncultured Bacteriovoracaceae bacterium | reverse complement strand
TCCTTGGCTTGAAGCCTTTGAAAGTCTTGGTATCACTATGTTAAAAAATGAAAATCGAGTGCTCAATATTCATGGAGTTAATGTAATGATTGCTGGAGTTCATGATCGTTCAGCTCCAAGAACGAATCCCGAGATAATTTCTGACCCATTTTTAGCAATAAAAACTACGGTTGATCCAATCGCATATAAAATTGTTCTTGCACACCAGCCTAAGAGTTGTTTTGAATGCTCGGAAGCCGGCTTTGATATTCAATTTGCTGGTCATACACATGCTGGTCAATTCTTTCCATTTTCACTATTGGTTTATTTTGCTCATCCCTATGTGAAAGGTTTGCATTTGCATGACAGTAAAATGTGGATCTATGTCAACAAGGGAACTGGATTTTGGGGACCCCCAAATCGTTTTGCAGTACCTGCTGAATTAACTCTCGTAGAGTTTGTTGAGAATCACGCCATTACTTTGCGTCGTACAATGTATCCATGTGTTGTTTGATGAAACCACTTACTTGTGTTCGGTCTGGAATTTTCGCCATCATTCCATACATGGCTGCAAATCCTTCGGCTGATAAATTTGGATTGGCCCGCACTTCTTCAACTGATTTTTTTAAGTCTGATAAATATAAATCAATGATCTTTGTGTGTGCAGGTGTGACCATTAAATGGATGCAAGATGGATTTTGTTGACGGTCTACATGCCATCCCTTCATTTCTAAACGGTCTGCAACTGCGTAAATATCAAGATCCTTTGATGTGAATGCAAAGACTGACATATGTGGTTTTCCAAGCACATACAAACCAGGTATTTTTGCAATTCCTTCTTGAAGTGATTTTGTATTATTCATAATTTCTTGGGCGAGCTTTAAATAGCCATCTTCACCAATTGCATTAAAGGTTGCCCATGCCGCTGCAATTGGGCCACCAGGGCGTGTTCCAGGCATTGAGGGTGAACCAAAAAGACCACCTGGCCAATCAGCATATTGGAAAAACTGATAACTTCGATATTCTTTATTTCGGTATAGAATGACTGAAGCTCCTTTTGCAGTAAATCCATATTTATGAAGATCTGCAGAAATAGAAGTCACGCCGTCAACTTCAAAATTAAATGGTGGAATATCATATCCTAACTTACGTACAAACGGTAAAAGAAATCCTCCGACACATGCATCAACGTGCATTGGTAAATGATTTTCTTTTGCTATTTTAGCTAACTCTGTAATTGGATCGATGACTCCGTGAGGATAAGCAGGAGCCGAACCCATGATTAAAATTGTGTTTTTATTGATCGCTTTTTTAACGGCTTCTAAATCAACTCGGAAATCTGATGTGAAAGGTATATGAACGGCTTTGACATCAAAGTAATGAGCAGCTTTTTCAAAAGCAGGATGAACTGTAATGGGTAGAATCATTTCTGGATTTTTAATTTCAGGATTCAGTTTTCTAGCTCGATCTCTATACGTTTTGATCGCCATAAGAATCGACTCAGTTCCACCAGATGTAAGTGTGCCACACACTTCGCTGTCGCCACCAAGTAGGTCGGCTGCCATCGAAACTGTTTCTGATTCAAATTTTAACAAAGAAGGAAATGCACCAGGATTGAGTGCATTTTCAGAAAAATACATATTATGTGCTTTTTTAATAAAATCGTAATGTTCATCGTTGAAGTGATATACGAGACTCCATGTTCTTCCATCATGCCAACGAGCATCTTTTTCACGAAATTTTTCCATCGTAGCCAGAACATCATTTCTATTCATTCCTGTTTTAGGGAAAAAAACTTTTCTATTATCTGTTGAATTTGCCATATTTTGATCCTCTTCCTTTGAGTTATAAACATTATAAAGAAGGTTTGAATTTAGAGGAAGTCATTAAATAAATTGAATCTATTTCAGCTTAGACATGTAAAAAGTAGAAATTATGAAGATTCACTCGAATATGCGGCTTCATATGACATTTAAATGGTGTTTCGATCAAAATTAATGTGCTGCGATATTTATTATTGCCATGCGAAAAATCATTTGATATCCCTCGCTTCAATACAAACATAGGAGCTTACAATGAAAAAAGTACTTTTAAGTTCAATCCTTTTTTTAATGTCACAAGGGGTTTTTGCAAGCGTTAGTAGCGAAGTTACAAAAATTGTTGATTCTTTTCCAAGTAAAGGGACAGGCTCATATATTAAAAATAATAAAACATTGAAATCAAATGTTGATTGTCTCAGCTACGTTGAAAATGTTGATATTTGGAACTCTGATTTTACATTAACTGCAAATGTATTGAATATATTTGTTGATGGTAATGAAATCAGTGACGACTTAGATCAGTGGGATGATAAGGATTCAATTCGTAAAACATTAAAAAATGACGTTAAATCATTTACGATAAAATATGACACTAAAGATGGCTGTGCAATGAAGGTTAATATTAAGGCACTTGAAAAATCATTCATTAATTACACACGAACAAAAACTTGTAAGAAAAAAGTTTCTTCAGTAGTTGCTACGTGTAAATACTAGTATTTATAGCTAATATGAGTGTCACTAAACCAATCATAATATCATTGTGGATTACGTTTTGTTTTATTTTTGTAATTCTATTTAACTTTGAAAAGCATTTTTAATTAAACGATAAAAATCTTTTCAAGCGAGAATATCTTGTACGTTAAGATCTTCACGTTTAATGTATTTAAATGGATTCTAAATTCTTTTGGATTAGCCTAGCATTTTTAATTTCTAATTTTGTAGGTGCGATTACAGGATTTGGTAGTGTAGTGATTGGTTTATCTATTGCGGCTCATTTTATACCATTAAATGAGCTGGTACCCATTGTTGTACCCATCGATTTAATTTCAAGTTGTTATATTTTATTTAAATATTTTAATCGTATCGATTGGAAGACATTTTTAAAAAATATAATTCCACTCGTTTCGATAGGGTTTATTGTTGGATTAAATATTGCTCCATTGATTGAAGGCCCTATTTTGAAGAAAGCGTTTGGAGGCTTCATTTTGTTTTTTGCAATCTGGCAACTAACGCTTCAACTCATCGCAACAATTCAAGGGAAATCAAAACAGCACAAAAAGCCAAATATTTATCAGGCCTTATTTTTTTTAATTTCGGGTGGAATTTTACAAGGGGTCTATGCGTCAGGAGGCCCTATGATCGTTTCTTATGTGAGTAAGAAGATCAATGATAAGTATGCATTTAGAAGCACTTTAATGCTATTATGGCTTATTTTAAATACGGCTCTTATTTTCAATTTTCTAAATACAGGCAGAATACATTCAAAAACTCTAATGATGAGTGGGGCTTTGATTCCCACTGTAATATTGGGAATATTTATTGGAGATCGTGTTCATAAACATGTTTCTGAGAGTCACTTCAGAATCTTTGTTTTTGCGATGCTTACGATTTCAGGATTGTCGCTTCTATGGAGCTAAGGTAGATATATTCTATGGCTAAAAAAGCACTCATTACAGGTATTACCGGACAAGACGGATCTTATCTTGCCGAGTTATTATTAGAAAAAAATTATGAAGTTCACGGAATTATTCGACGTTCTTCGTCTTTTAATACAGCAAGAATAGATCATCTTTATCAGGATCCACATATCAAAGGGACAAAACTCTTTTTGCATTATGGTGATTTAAACGATTCATCGGGACTCAATCGACTCATTCGTAATTTAAATCCAGACGAAATATATAATTTGGGAGCACAGTCACACGTTAGAGTAAGTTTTGATACACCTGAATTTACTGCTGATGTCACAGGAATTGGAACACTACGACTCTTAGATGCCATTCGAGACAGTGGAATTAAAACTAAATTCTATCAAGCATCTAGCTCTGAAATGT
>CAZPTV010000239.1:0-3859 GCA_964589335.1 uncultured Bacteriovoracaceae bacterium | reverse complement strand
ATTGAATGCATTAGCAGATTGGATTCAAAAAGAAGTTCCAGAAGGACGTACAATTGTTGGAGGCAGTTTTCATATTTCGCCAAAAGGAGCAGGATATACGCCACTTTGGGATGATATCGATAAACACTTAAAAGGATTTAAACAAAATGTTTTTCCTTCAAAAATTACCTGTACAGATTGTGGAATTGAACTGAATTCATACGGAGCAGAGGAAAACGGAAAAGTTGACCATTTATTCGCAAGAGAATTAAATGGAGTTGCATCAGCAGTTGTATTAACTAAAAAAATCACAGTAAAAACCAAAGAAGTAAATTTATCAAAATTTTTTGGTTTTGAGGAAGTCTTTCAATATTAGTTGACAATAAGTGACTTTCATTGCCATTCTTTTTTTAAATGGCAACGACAACAACAACACGGACTAGCAGCAAAGCGTCACGCGCTCAAATAACCACTTCATCAACAGCAGAGTATTTTTCTAAAAATCTGCAACAGGTTGGGTTTTCATCTCAACCCAAGGCAGTGTTAACAACACTAAAAGAAGCAGTTGATAATGCCTTAGACGCATGTGAAGACGCAGGAATCTTACCTGACATTAAAATTGAAATTGAAAAACTTGGCGCAGGCAGTTTGAAGAGCGCCGATCGAATACGTATTAAAGTTGAGGACAACGGCCCAGGAATTCCAACTGATGAAGTTCCCAAAGTGTTTGGTGAATATTTAGCGTCTTCTAAATTTGGAAGAGGTAGGTGTTCGCGTGGTCAACAAGGAATAGGAATATCAGCTGCAACGACTTGGGCACAGCTTACAAATGCGCAAGGTGCTCTCGTGATCAGTAAAACAAAAGACATGAGAAAGGCACTTAAATGTCTTATTGAAGTTGATATTAAAAACAACAAGGGCGTAGTTAAGAATAAAGAAACCATCGATTGGGATCGTGCACACGGTGTCTCTGTAGAGTTTGTTATTGATGGAAGAATCATGCTGAATGGTGAAGGTGGGTTATTAAGTTATTTGAATGGAACAGCACTAGTTAACCCACATCTTAATATGAAGTGTACATTACCAGATCAAGAAGTGATTAATATCGAAAGAGTCACTCAAGAAATTCCAGAAATTCCGGATGCAACAGAACCACATCCGCACACAATGAAATTAGGTGAGTTTATTGCTCACTCACATTTATTCGGAAGAGTTAAAGTATCGAAGTGGTTAAAGGATGGGTTTTCAAGAGTCAGTGATTTGACCATTTCTGAAGTCAAAAAATCAGGAGTCAAAGGATCTTATTTTGATAAAAATGTAGATCAACTGAATGAAACAGAGTTTCGTGAAATTTATACTGCACTTCAAAATATTCCACTCATGGCACCCAGTACTAAATCTGTACTATCAATTGGTGAAGAGTCATTATCGAAAGCAATCAAAAGATTAGGAAATGTAGATTTTTTCTCAGTCATAACTCGAAAACCTACAATATGTGATTTTAAGCCAGTTGAAGTTGAAGTTGCGATCGCTCGTTTAAAGGATGTCGCAGGTGGCGCGCCAGATGATCCAGTTCAAGTTTTACGATTTGCAAATCGTGTACCCCTTCAATTTGATAAAGCCGCATGTGCAATAGTCAAGGCAATCGAAAGTGTAAATTGGAGATCCTATGGGTTAAACCAACCTAAAGACTCTATTCCTCTCGGACCATATGTCGTAGCGATTTCCGTTGTATCTCCATTTATAAAATTTAAGAATGCTTCTAAAGAAACCATCGATGCCTCCGATGAATTGGTTGAAGAAATTCGCAGAACTCTTATTCAAGCCGGTCAAAGGCTTTCAAGACATATTAAAAGAGAAGAAAAAGCTGAAGATTTAGAAAATAAATTACGTCATATTGAACAATTTTGTCCCATTCTAGTTGAAGGAATATGCAGAATTGTAAAGGCACCAGACTCTCGAAAGAAAAAAGCAGAAGAAGGTATTAAAAAAATATTAGGACGTGATGTAAAAGAAGCTGAAAAAGATTTTGAAACAGCGGATTCGATTTTGTCAGAGCATAAGAAAGTAATGAAAGAAAAAGGAATTCATCATGATGAAGAAAGAAATGAAAATGACAATCCAGAGATCGAAAGTCAAAGTGAAGATCCAGACGCTAAGCCAGTAAAGCAATCTGGTAAAAAGAAAAAATCTAAAAAAACCCCTGAAGTACAAGAAGCGTTTGATTTTGCAAAGGGAGCCCCTAAAAAATGAAACCTGCATCGAATTCTGAAATTCCTAAACTATCAAAAACATTGTGTTTGAGACTCCTTGAAGATCTTGAGAAAGCACGCAGACCTGTGCTTGAAGCGACAAAATGTTCATTAGATAATTCACGATATAATCCAAAAATCGGTTATCTTACTCCAGGACCTAAAAAAGTGAGAACTGAACTCAACGTCAGTTCTGTTAAAAAGATGTCCCGTTCGATTTTTATGTTAGAAATTTTACTTAGAAATATAGAAACAGGAGCTGTTAATACAAAAAGAGAGCTCTATTATATTTCTAAAGGTGAGATAAAACATAATCCAACTTTAAAACCTCTTGATTTTGCCGATCAAAATGAAAGCGATGAAATCATAGATTTTATCTGTGAAATGCTTGAATGTTATCGCGAAGAAATGAATTGCTATGCAAATGATCGAGGGGGGCAAACGTATTCCCAGAATTTAATTGTAACCGAAACACTGCCTGGCGGAGAAAAAGCCGTCATTGATCTTTCAAAACTTGGTACTTCGCCATTTCAACCAAAAAATCGTCCTCAAAACTTAAAACTGTCTTCAAAAGGAAAAATCGATTTTTGTTTAATCGTTGAATCAGAAGGTACTGCAAATACTCTGGTCGCAAATGGATTCACTAAACGACACAATTCAATTTTAATAGGTGCTCAAGGTGTCCCATCCAACGCAGTTAGAGGCTGGTCTAAACTCATTCAAGACCAACTAAAAGTACCTTTGTTTTTTTTCGGAGATCTGGACGCATATACCATGCAAAATATTTTTAGAACGCTCAAGGCAGGCTCTGCGGCAAGTCTAATTCGTAATTCCGATTATTCTGCTCCAGATGTAAGGTTTTTAGGTGTTCTGCCAGACGATATTAAAAAATACGATTTAAATGACTATCCAGTTAAAGAAAATGATGCACAAGAAGTGCGTGCTCTTAAAAAAGCAGATGATGCACTTAAAAATGACCCATTTTTTCAAGATAAGCGAAATAAAGGGTTAGCAGAGATTTTAAAGTGGTTATTAAAGAATAAACGTCGTTGTGAGCAACAAGCGTACTTTACGGTTAATCCTAGAGATCCGACAATGCCAGAAAAAATCATCGTCGAAAAAATTAAAAAAGGTAACTATATATAATCTCTTTTATAGTTTCATTTTGCTCAGTTTAAAAAAAATTGAATAATTGTTGTCTTGATGCTTTGATATCTCTAAACCATCGGAGGGTTTATGAGAAAAACACTTTATTCATTATTTATTCTTTCTGCCTTGCTCAATGTTTTTATTCAAAGTTCATTTTCAGATGACACAAAAGGCATGCGATTTATTTCAAGAATAAATCAATACCCATCAGCAGGATATTCTGCGATTTGGGGATACACAGCGCCTGATCAAAAAGAATATGCATTATTAGGAGTTCGCACTGGTACTTCAATTGTAGATATTACAGATGAAGCAAATATTAAAGAAGTGGCTTTTATTCCTGGAGCTAAGTCTACATGGAGAGAATTAAAGTCTTATAAAAATTATGCTTATGTAGTGACAGACAATGCTTCATCAGGAATTCAAATTATTGATTTATCTAAATTACCAAACTCTGCAGCGTTGGTCGCGACATATAA
>CAZPTV010000238.1:0-3859 GCA_964589335.1 uncultured Bacteriovoracaceae bacterium | reverse complement strand
TTCAGATTACTTACCTGAAGCTGCTGCCGAAAAAATTCCAACTTATTCGATTCAATCTCTAGATAAGGTTTTAGACAATTTGCATACGGCTTTTCTCGCAACTCCTGTAGAAACTTCAATGGAGCTTGCTCCAATCCTTTTAGCAAGAAACATTAACGTTATTGATCTTTCCGGTGCGTTTCGCCTTGATGAAAAAACTTTTCAAAACACTTATGGAATCGCTCACACAGCTTTAAATTTTTTGAATAAAGCTACCTATGGGTTGGTTCCATTTGCTAAACCGTCATTTGATTCACCAGCATTAATTTCAAATCCTGGATGTTACGCGACATCGGTTTTGATGGCATTGATTCCATTAATTAAAGCTGAACTTATTCATAATGATTCCATTGTAATCGATGCAAAATCAGGCACTACTGGCGCTGGAAAAAAAGCAACTGAAACTCAGCTTTTTGCCGAAGTCGAAGGAGAGCTTCTTCCATATAGAATTGGGAAACATCAACATTTACCTGAAATTACAAAATATATTCAAGAATACACGGGTCAAAAGACGGATCCGTTTTTTAATACACATTTAATCGCAGCTAGACGTGGAATTATTTCTTCGATTTACGCAAAATTAAAAGCAGACATCACAAGTCAAAAAATCAAAAATGCATACGCATCATTTTATCAAAATTCTAAATTGATTCATGTTACTGAACTCACAAGTACAAACGAGCGACAAAATGTACTACTCAAAAAAGTAGTAGGAAGCGCACGCACTCAGATAAGTTTTAAAATTGTTGGCGAAAAATTATATGTCTTTTCACTAATTGATAACCTCTTGAAGGGCGCTGCAAGCCAAGCCGTTGAAAATTTCAACCGCTTAATCGATGTGCCCTCAGAAACAGTACTTCTTGAAATGGAGGGAGTATTATGACCCCAGGCCCCGGCACACAAAGAACAATTTTACCAAAAGGATTTTCTGCTGCAGGAGTAAATAGCGGTGTACGCCGATATCGCCCTGATTTAGGAATTTTAATCAGTGAAAAACCAGCAACGACCGTTGGTGTTTATACACTCAACGAATGCAAGGCAGCTCCAATTTTATATTGTCAAAAAATTCTACCTGCAAATAATATTCGCGCAATCATCACAAACTCAGGACAAGCTAACGCAGCGACTGGCGAAGAAGGTGTGAAGCGCAATATTCAAATGGCAGAAATTGTAGCTAAATATTTGAACTGTAAGACAGAACAAGTTGCAACCGCATCAACGGGTGTAATTGGACATCAGCTTGATATTGAAAAAATTATTGGTGCAATTCCCGAATTAATCGAGCGCGCAAACGAAACTGCTGAAGGATTCGCGCTCGCAATACTTACAACAGATTTAGTTCCAAAAGCCGTAACGACAACCATTGATTTGTCTTGTGGACAAGTTCGTATTACCGGCATCAGTAAGGGATCGGGAATGATTCATCCGAATATGGGTACAATGCTTGGTTATATCTTAACTGACGTAGAACTAAAAGCGGATGTAGCCCAAACCCTTCTAAAAGATGCTACGAATTTAAGTTTTAACATGATCAGCGTAGATGGAGATACATCCACAAACGACACCGTATTCTTAATGGCAAATGGCATGAGCGGAGTTGCTTTGAAAAATGATGACGATCATTTTAAATTCAAACAAGCATTAAATGAAGTTTCTATCTTTCTAGCAAAAGCAATTGCTCGTGACGGTGAAGGTGCAACAAAACTTATTGAAGTTGCATTAACTCACTGTAAAGATGAGAAACTTGCACGAAAAGCAGCTCGCGGAATAACATTGAGTCCTCTCATTAAATCTGCCATTCACGGAGAAGATCCGAATTGGGGTCGAATACTAGCACGCCTCGGTGCCGAAGGTGTATCTGCAAAACAATTAGAGAACATGAGTGTAAAACTTCAGGGTGTGTTGGTTTTTGATAACGGGGCACCCGTCTCATTCGTAAAAGAAGAAGTTAAAGCTCTATTAAAACGAGAAACAGTTAACGTAGACATTGATCTTAAAACAGGTAAACACAATGCAATGGCATGGGGCTGTGACCTTACAAAAAAATATGTTGAAATCAATACGGAGTATACATGAATAATTTTAAAAGCGAATTTGAAGCATTAAATTTGAAACTGGTTCTCGATACACTTGAATACGTTAGAACTTTTTCAGGAGAAACAGTTCTAATTAAATTAGGTGGATCCGCATTGCAAGACACAGCACTGGTCGAAAGCATTTGCCAAGACCTTGCACTCATTCGTTCAATTGGAATTTCTACGGTATTAGTTCATGGTGGTGGCCCCGCAATTAACGATGAACTCAAATTACATGGGATAGAATGGAATTTTATTAATGGCCTTCGTGTCACAACACCAGAAATGATGAACATTGTTGAAATGGTTCTTGCTGGAAAAATGAATCAAAAAATTGTTCGCACTCTAAACCAAGCGGGCGTCAAAGCTGTTGGTGTTTCGGGCACAGATGCTGCTATTTTAAAATGTAAGCAAATGAATGCTGAACTCGGTCAAGTCGGTGAAATTGAATTTGTCGATTCCACATTTATTAAAACAATTCTAAATACACAGTCAGAGGCGGGTACTGGCTTTATCCCTGTGATCGCACCAATCGGTTTTGGTCCAAATGGCGAAGCCATGAATATTAATGCAGATTGGGCGGCAGCACGAGTTGCATCGGCTCTTGGTATTTCAAAAATTATTTACCTAACTGATCAAGATGGCATTTTAGACTCAAAGAAATCATTAATCTCTGAATTAGATTTAGAAGGACTTTCAGACCTCATCAAAGACGGCACTGTCAGCGGTGGCATGCGAGCAAAAGTCGAAACAATACGCTATGCCCTTAAAAGCGGAATTCGAGATGTACACATTCTCAATGCAAAGCGACCTCACAGCTTAATTGAAGAGTTATTTACGAGCAAAGGCGTAGGTACAGTATGTCGAGATATCATTCGTGCCAAACAAACCATTGGCGACAGTTTTGTTATCTCGATGAGAAAGAAACGAAATTTAAATAATTTAAAGAAAATACTTTTGAACTCAAAAGCAAATAAACGTTTTTCAATTAAAAAAATAGTAAAGAAATCAAAAAATAAATCTGGGGGAAATAAAAATGTCAACGCTTGAATATATTAGCACTCTTTTAAGAGAAGGCTCTGCAGGAACACAAGAAGATATTCGCATAGCTCTGTTGAATCGAGGACTAGAGGTCAACCAATCAACAATATCAAGATCATTAAGAAAACTTGGAGCGATTCGCAGAACGACGACAAACGGAGAAATGCATTATTATTTACCAGAAACCATTGCAAATATCTCACCTAGTTTGTCTTCAAAATTACATCCCCTAAAAAATGATAGTATTGACTCTGTAGTTAAAGATATGATGGTTAACATTCAAACCAATGGTTATTTAATCGTCATCAATACTTCACCCGGATCTGCTTCACTCCTAGCACGCGTTCTTGATAACAAAAAACCAGAAGGTATTTTAGGAACTGTTGCAGGCGACGATACGATCTTTGTGGCTCCAGCTTCAAAAGATAAAATTCCTGTAACCATTCAATCCATACGTAGCTTACTTGCAAATGCATAAAACCTATAGCTGTAACAATGATGCTAAATTAGTAAGTTATGTTGAAACGTTATTTAAACCCGAAGACAAAATACTAATTGAAATTCGTGAGAGACAATTACAAGCAGGATTACCTGAAATACAAGTAAGCCCCTTTGACGGAGTTATTTTAGAACTTATTACTCGAGCAACTGGGGCTAAAAAAGCAGTAGAAATCGGAACCCTGGGCGGATATTCTTCGGTATAC
>CAZPTV010000237.1:0-3874 GCA_964589335.1 uncultured Bacteriovoracaceae bacterium | reverse complement strand
TGCAGGAGCATCTCCGTCTGCAATGTCTACGATTGCTTTAATGTAGTGCCCATCGTGTATATTTTTTGCAGAGGTGATCCATTGATCAATATCTGTTGCAGCTGATTTTCTAGAATGTGCTTCGAGTGATTTGCGCAGTTCTTTTTCAGAAGTAACAAGTTTTTCAAGTTTAATTGGAATTTCATCTGGCGCGGAAGCTTTCATTTGATCCATAATACGTTCAATGAGATTTTCTTTTTTGCGCAAAATCTCAACTACTTTTGGACCCGTTACGGCTATTATTCTTCTAACTCCTGCTGCGATTCCATTTTCATTCAGTATTTTAAAACAAAGTATTTCTGAGGAATTTTTAACGTGTGTACCACCGCATAATTCAACAGAGTAATCGCCGACAGAAATAACGCGAACTTTCGAGCCATATTTGTCACCGAAAAATGCAATGGCGCCTTTTTCTAAAGCTTTGTCTTTGTCCATTTCATCTGCGTTGACTGGATTGCTCTCAAGTATTTTATCATTGATAAAGTTTTCTACTTTAACGATTTCCTCGTGAGTTAAAGCCTTTGAATGGGTAAAATCAAAACGCAATAAATCAGGAGTCACCAATGAACCAGCTTGCTGTACGTGGTTTCCTAAAAACTTTCTTAAAGCGTGGTGTAGTAAGTGTGTGGCGGTATGGTTTTTTGCGGTTAATTTTCGAATTTTTTCATCAGTTTTTTGTTCGATCGTATCATTTGTTTTTAATCTTCCATGAGCTGAGTCTAGCGAAATAATCGTTAGGTCTCCAAAAGGTTTTCGAACATCAATAACTTTTGCTGAAAAGTTAGAGTTTGAAACGATTCCATGATCGCCGGTTTGTCCGCCAGACTCCGCATAGAATGGAGTTTGATCTACGACAATTTCAAATTTACCCGTTGAAGTGTGATCGGTTACTTTGCCTTCCTCAATGATGGCAAGTACTTTTCCTTTCGAAGTGAGTGAGTCATATCCAACGAATTTTGATTTCACACCTTTCTGATGGAGTGATTTAAAGATTTCATCTACAGCTTCTTCACCCGAACCTTTCCAGTTTTCACGTGAACGTTCGCGCTGTTCTTGCATTGCTTTTTCAAAGCCCTCGGCGTCGACATTAAATCCATTCTCTTTTGCGATGATTTGAGTCAAATCCAAAGGGAATCCAAAGGTATCATACAGTTTAAACGCAGTTCCTCCGGGAATAATTTTTTTAGTATTTTTTTCAGACATTTCGCCCTCTAAAACCGAAAGTCCATTGTCCATTGTTTTCAAAAAACGTTCTTCTTCTAAACTAATTGTTGTTTCAAGATATTCACGTTTTGATTTTAAATCTGGATAAGCCTCACTCATTGCAGATATCAATGCTGGAGTTAATTTGTGAAAAAATTGATTTTTAAATCCAAGGTTTCTACCGTGACGAATTGCACGTCTCATAATTCTTCGTAATACATAACCTCTGCCTTCATTTGAAGGAAGGACTCCATCAGAAATTAAAAAATTAGTTGCGCGACAATGATCTGCGATCACACGAAGTGAGATGTCGGTTTTTGCATCTTTTCCATATTTTACTTTTGCAAGTTCAGCTGCAGCTTGAATAAGCTTTTGAAAAAGATCCGTGTCATAATTGGTATCAACTTTTTGTATTACTGAAGTCAGGCGCTCTAAGCCCATTCCCGTATCGATAGAAGGTTTTGGAAGAGGCGTGAGTTTTCCATCAGAACTGCGATCGAATTGCATGAAAACAAGATTCCAGATTTCCATAAAGCGATCACCATCAGAACCAACTGTTTCTTTTGGATCACCATTCGTATATTTTACACCCCGATCTACAAATATTTCAGAACATGGCCCACAAGGACCAGTATCACCCATAGACCAAAAATTATCTTTTTCACCAAATCGAAATATTCTGTCGCGAGGAATTCCCTCTTGTTTGTGCCAAATATCAGCGGCTTCATCGTCGTCTTTAAAGACAGAGACATAAAGTACAGATGGGTCAAGGCCAATTGACTTAGTGATAAACTCCCAAGCGAAATGAATTGCATCTTTTTTAAAATAATCACCAAAAGAAAAATTACCGAGCATTTCAAAAAATGTATGGTGACGAGCGGTGAATCCAACGTTTTCAAGGTCATTATGTTTTCCGCCTGCGCGTACACATTTTTGCGAAGTAACAGCTCTGGAATAGTTTCGTGGATCACTTCCAAGAAAAACATCCTTGAATTGATTCATTCCTGCATTTGTAAACATTAGGGTTGGATCATTATGAGGAATTAAACTAGAAGACTCTACAACCGTGTGGCCTTGTTTTTCAAAATACTTTAAAAATTCCGAACGTAATTGTGAAGCTGTTTTGCTCATATTACAGTATTTGTAACATGAAAGCAGATATTTCGCTAAGCGATAACTTTCTTAAATTCTATTTTGGAACATCTTTTCAAAACCTGAAATCGTATGGAACGAGTACCAATTAAAAGATTCACGAACTTTAACTAAAGGAAGTATAAAAGGGTCAATTTTTGACCATGCAATTAATGTCACAAGCAAATCACTGATGCTTACAATTTCAGAAATTGGATTGATCTGACCAGAGCTGAGTCTATTTGGATAACCTGTTCCGTCACGTCTTTCGTGGTGTTCAGCCACTGCGTATAGAATCATAGGGTCTAAGATTTTACATTTACGTAAAAGTAATGCCCCCTTGATAGGATGGTTTTTGTCATCTAAATCATTTTTACCTTTTTCGAGTGCGACGTCATGAAAGAGTCCAGCCATCACAATGGCTCGTTTAACTTTTTCAGATTTAAAGCCCATGGCATCTGCCAAAAGTAGGCCGATTGTTGCAGTAGCAACTCCATGTTCAAAACTGATAACATGATCTAAGAATTCGAGAATATCTGCTGAAAGGCTTCGATTCATTTCTTTTAAAATATTCAGATGTTTTTTTATAAAACTATCTGCGAGAAGAATATTTTTTTCATCGATCGAATTTTTTTGTAGAAATGAAGTCGTTTCATAACCTAAGTTTAATACCGCTGATATTTTAATGTGATCTGGAACGATCGCATCTTTCATGGCTTCTTCGGTTATTTTTTCACAATATTTTAAATAGTTACGTTGTTCGTCTTTATGAATATAAAAATATTTCAATCCTTTTTTGACATATTTTTCAAGTCGCTCAAATTCTATTTCTTCGCCCGATTTAAATAGTTGAATGTAGTTGCCAGTGTCTGTTCGCATAAAAAGGTCAAAGTAACAATGTTTTCCAGAAATAAAGTTCATCGCAAGAACCTGAGTATAATTTTCTTTGTCAGCTTGTGCGACGATAGCGCGTTCATGTAGTTTTGATTGTGCAAATTTTTCAATTTCTTCTTTACTGAATTTAGAAACTATCGGCGAAATAATATTAAAAACAGTTTCGTAAGTAATTGGTTTTTGTATCATTCCCTGAATGGCTAATTTTTTAACTTCATCATTTTTAAATGGAATGTGTTGGTTGTAAGATAAAATATAGATAGGTGTTCCAGGTTTTAGAAGGTGAAGTACCTTAATTAATCGGGCCCCACGAAATGGAAAGTGTAATGGGTCTATGAACGCAGCGGTATAGTTTCTGTTATTCTGAAGAACAATATCAGCATCTTTTTCATTTGTAATTGTTTGTGCATTTACATGGGGTTTGTTTTTAAGAAGAGTGTGATCAAAGTTTTTATCAAATATTAAAATATCTACATTATTGTCTGACATAAGCCACCCCGGGATCATCGTTGCATCGTGTATGCCCGGTAATGCGAAATATACTCGATTTAATTCATTTGAAGGGTCATGTCGTGTGCTTTGGACACGGTTAAGGTAACTTGGATAG
>CAZPTV010000236.1:0-3925 GCA_964589335.1 uncultured Bacteriovoracaceae bacterium | reverse complement strand
CTATCGGTTTGGGGTGAGACCCGAGCACAAGCAATCGAGAGAATGCGGACAGCAATAGATGAACTGCGAATTCTAGGCGTCGGTAGTAATCAGGGGTTGTTTTATTCAATTACGCGAGAGAAAAATTTTATTGAAGGAAGCTACGGCACTCCTTATTTAGAGAAAAATAAAACGTCACTAAAGAAAATATACGACGATGAAATGAAACGTTTGTTGAGTTCAATGTCGGTTGGTGCAGTACAGGTATTGAATCAATCAAGTACGAGTACAATCACTCTTGAGTCCACTGCGAGTACATGGGAGCAGAGTTCAAAAAAATCTGCCATTCGAGGAATGGTATTATGAAGTATACAATTTTAAATTCTGAAAATGATGAAAAAATATTTGAATTTGATAATGATCGGATTATTTCTACCGCCGCCATTAACGGAGCCGTTGTAAGTGTAATTGCTGAGTCTGGAGAGAAGGATAACTTTCTATGTATAGTAGGAAACAAAGAAAGTGAAGTGCAGGTATCGAGCGCTTTAGGAGCAATGAATCTTAAAATTCAAAAAGGTCTTATTTTAGAAAGTGCAGGTACAGGCACCCACAAAGTTAAAGTTGTGAAAAGTTCAATGCCAGGAAAAATATTAAAATTATTATGTAAGACCGGCGACGTTGTAGAATCTGCTCAACCCATTATCATTATTGAAGCTATGAAAATGGAAAATGAAATTAAATCACCAATGGCAGGTAAAGTTACAAAAGTCTCAGTAAATCAAGATCAAAAAATTGAAACAGGCGAAATACTCATTACCATTGAGGCTGATTGAAATGAAAGAACAGAAAACATTTCAAACAAACTCTGAAATTCCAGTTGAAAAAGTATACTCAAATAATCCTAAGGGCTTGATTGAAAATTTGGGCGCTCCGGGTGAGTTTCCATTTACTCGCGGTGTGCAAGAAGACATGTATCGAGGCCGCCTTTGGACAATGAGACAATATGCTGGGTTTGGTTCAGCCAAAGAATCGAATGCAAGATATAAATATTTAATGTCTCAAGGTCAGATGGGACTTAGTGTTGCTTTCGATTTACCTACACAATTAGGCTATGATCCGGATCACGCAAGATCAAAGGGTGAGGTTGGAAAAGTAGGTGTTTCCATTGCAACAATACAAGATATGAGGGAGTTGTTTGCTGGAATTGAACTTGAAAAAGTTTCAACTTCAATGACGATTAATGCTACAGCATCAATTCTACTTGCATTTTATATAGCGGTAGCAAAAGAGCAGGGTGCTGATCTAAAAAAAATATCTGGAACAGTTCAAAATGATTTATTGAAAGAATTTATCGCTCGCGGAAATTATATTTGTCCACCCAAAGGATCATTAAAAATTACGACAGACATTATTGAATATTGTTCGAAAGAATTGCCAAAATGGAATCCTATTTCAATCAGCGGATATCATATTCGTGAGGCAGGATCTACTGCCATTCAGGAAGTCGCATTTACTATTGCGAATGGAATTTGTTATGTTGAGCAAGCCCTGAAGCGTGGACTTTTAATCGATGACTTTGCTCCTCGATTGAGTTTTTTCTGGAATGTACACAATGAATTTTTAGAGGAAGTTGCAAAATTTAGAGCCGCCCGCAGAATTTGGGCGAGAATTGTAAAAGAAAAATTCAAGGCAAAAAACCCTGCATCAATGAAATTACGTTTTCATGCGCAAACAGCAGGGAGTACGCTTACGGCACAACAACCAGAAAATAATATTGTGCGAGTATCTTATCAAACGATGGCGGCTGTTTTGGGGGGATGCCAAAGTCTGCACACAAATGGTTTTGATGAGGCATTGGCTCTTCCAACTGAGCGCTCAGCAAAAATTGCACTTCGCACACAACAAATTGCTGCATTTGAAACGGGTGTAACGAAAACCGTAGACCCACTTGCAGGAAGCTTTTATGTTGAAAGCATAACGAACGAAATTGAAAATCGAGTATTAGAATATTTAAAAAATATTGAGAAACGTGGTGGCGTTGTCAGCTGTGTGGAGAGTGGGTTTATTCAAGGTGAAATATCATCTTCTGCATACAAAAATCAGAGAGCCATTGAAAAAAATGAATATACTGTGGTTGGTGTAAATCAATTTGCAGATGCAAAAGAAGAAAAAATGCCACTGTTGAGAATTTCAGAAAAATTAGGCGAAACAAGATCAAAAGAATGTTCACTCTTTCGAAATAAACGTGACAAGAAAAAATCGATTCAATCTTTAAATGAGTTAGAGAAATGTTTGAGTGAGAACAAAAATGGAATGCCATTTATATTAGCAGCCGTTGAATCCAATTGTACTTTAGGTGAAATTTCTGATGTATTTAGAAAAGTATATGGCATTCACAAAGAGTGGACAGGAATTTAATCATGTTTGAAAAACAAGGAATACTTCGAGAGTTTTTTATAACGTTCATTCCAATATTTGTTGCGATAGATCCGATTGGAGTGGTGCCAGCGTTTTTATCTTTGACTGAAGGTTTGTCTAAAAAATCGAAACAAAGTTTAATTTACTCTGCAACAATGACCGCATTTGTTATTTCGATGATATTTTTGTTTTCAGGACGTTGGCTTTTTAGATTTTTGGGTATTACGGAGAATGATTTTAGAATTGCAGGCGGAATTGTTCTACTGATTATTGCAATCATGGATTTATTATTTTCAAATGATGAAAATAGAAAACCCGCCGATGCAACGGCAGGGATTGTTCCATTGGGTATTCCTTTAATTATGGGTCCAGCTGCTTTAACAACTATTTTAATTTCTGTTCAACATCATGGATTTTGGCAAACAGGAGTCGCTTTATTGGTCAATCTTGTTTTGGTTGCGCTAACATTTTTAGGTTCAGGTTATATTGTAAAAATAATGGGTAAAAGCGGTACCAAAGCATTTGCTAAAGTTGCAAACCTCTTTGTTGCAGCCATAGCAGTAATGATGATTCGAGTGGGATTAACGGCAATTATTAAAGGGTTTTAATTGATTCTGTTTTTACACGTAATTTCATAAATAGGCACAGTTAATTTTCGAGCTTCAGTTGTATAAACAATACTATAATCATTTTTTGAATAGGTTATTGCTTCTTGTTGTTGAAGAGGAACCCATTGTAATGGGATATAATCTTGTCCTCTAATCATTTCGTGAGCTTTTTTGTGAATCCCTTTATTTAGATCAAAATTAAATTCAAATGCATTAAAATAGTTCAATACAATAAAACTCGAATTGTCTTGGGATATATTCATGGAAGTTGCTTGTTTACCGAGATTCGGTAAAGAAGAATTTAAATAAGGTATATCTAATTCTGCGACTTTCTCAAGTACAGCAGAATTTAGTTTCTGATTGATGACTGTTGAGTTCACTTTAAAAAGTATTGCTGTTTTTGGAGCACCAATACTTTCTTTAGTTAAAATAAAAATATCGCCAGTATTTGAAACCGCAACCGATTCTGCGTTATGAGGGAAGTCGGGGTATTTTAAATTAATAATATGGTCAGCATGAATCGATTGTGAAAACGACTCTTGTTCTTCGAGAATTGCAATTTGAATACTTGGGCGAATACCTAAATTGTCGCCTATGTCGGCAAAATACAGACAGGTTTTACTCGAAAAGCATGGTCCAATTGCCATATCTTCAAGATCTAGTGCTTTAAAGTTATCAAAAGTATATTTCTTTAATGAAGTACCATTAAGATTTGCGCTAAAAAACGAAGTAATGCTACCGCTATCATTATGTGTGTAGAGACGATTTGGAAATTGTTTAGAAATAGATATCCCACTGGCTTCGGGTACTTGAATTCGATCTAGTTCTCCGAGCTTTACAGGGTTGCTCCAGCTTGTGCAGATGCTTGCATGAGAAAAATTTAAAATTAAAAAATTAAAAATAAGAAAATGTTTTATTAT
>CAZPTV010000235.1:0-3929 GCA_964589335.1 uncultured Bacteriovoracaceae bacterium | reverse complement strand
GTTATATTGGGAACAAAAACACCATCCATGACATCGACATGAATCCAATCAGCTCCACCGGATTCGACGGCTTCAATTTCTTTACCAAGTTTAGAAAAATCTGCTGATAAAATGGAAGGAGCAATTAATTTTTTCATGAAACCCCCAAGAAGTGAAACTGTGGAGAATTTCGGATTCCATTTAAAAAATCATTTGCTTGCATTTTGGGTTTATTTTCAGGCTGTAACTCTTGTATTTCTAACCAATCATTCTTGCATCGAACAATTAATTTACCGGTTCGCGTGAACAGGTCGCCGCATTTTGCATCGGGTGGAGTTCCTGCAATCGTTTCGATTGGTGTTGCTTTCAAAATTTTAATTAATCCTTTGGAAGAATTAGTATACGTTCCAGGCCAAGGATTGAGCGCACGAATTTTTCTATTTATTTCTACGGCAGATTCATTCCATAAAATATGACCATCTGTTTTTTTCAATGAAGGCGCATACGTTGCGTCTTGATCATTTTGCGGAACTTCCTTAAAGTCTCCAGACTGTAGCATTTGCATAGTTTCAATTAAAGTTTCAGCGCCTAATAAAGATAATTTATTTTGTAATTCGATGGTTGTTAAATCAGAATGTAAGGGGATTGATTTCTTATGAATCATTGGTCCAGCATCTAATTTTGAAACCATTTTCATTGTTGTTATACCGGTTTCGAGGTCGCCTTTCAAAATAGAATATTGAATAGGAGCAGCTCCCCTGTATTTTGGCAGTAATGAAGCATGTACATTTAAACAAAAAATTCGAGGTAAATTTAGAACGCCTGGTTTGAGAAGCTGTGCGTATGCTACGACAACGAAAACATCGGCCATAAAGCTAGATAAACGTCGAGATTCTTCAGGTGTATTTATGTTTTCAGGCTGAAGTACTGGAATTTTATTTTCTTCTGCAAATATTTTAACAGCGGGCTTATGAATTTTTTGTCCTCGACCTGCGGGGCGATCGGGCTGTGTATAAACGGCAAGGATATTTGCTAAATCAGGACTACTATGTAGAGCACGTAAGCATGGAACAGAAAATTCAGGTGTTCCCATAAAAACGACTCGTAGGGGTGCTTTCATTTTTATAACTCCACATGAAACTTTGAACGCTCGAATTTTTTAGAACGTTGTTTCAAAAGTTTCCCTTTGATAAGATTTTTTTTAATTTCACTCAAACGATCGATAAATAATTTTCCTTCAAGATGATCCATTTCATGTTGAATAGCAATTGCAAGAAAACCATCTGTGGTTAAAGTTTTAACCTCACCAGTGATTGAATGATAATCAATTGTAATTTTATTAAAACGTTGAACTTCTTCAGTAAATCCAGGAACCGAAAGACACCCTTCTTTAAAAGTCGTATTACCTGATTTTTCTTTGATTATAGGATTAATGAAAACTTGCGGATTTTGATCGACATAGACACGGTGATCGTCATCTTCACCTTCTATTTTATAATCGACATCAACTGCTATAATTCTTTTTTTCATTCCCACTTGAATTGCAGCAAGTCCAACGCCTGGAGCGTCGTACATTGTTTCAAGTAAATTTTTACAAAACTTTTCTAAATCTTTATCAAAAACAGAAACAATTTCTGCTTTTTCTCTTAGGAGTGGATCTGGAAATGTTAAAATCTTTAAAATTGCCATAAATAATCAGGTCGTCCGTCTTTTTACGATAAGATAAAGTGCTGCGCAAAGGAAAAGGCATGAGGGTGTCCAGGCAGCAAGCCAAGGTTCAAAGACACCTTTCTTTCCCATGGATAAGCTAAAAGAAAACATAAGCCAGTAGACAAAAATAGACGCAATTGCAAAAGAAAGATCTTTTCCCATTCCACCCTGACGATGTAGACTAACAAAAAAAGGTATGGCGAGGAGTCCCATAACTAACGGAATAAATGAAATCGCTATGCGCTGATGAAAATCAACTTCATATTCTTTAGTGTCTAGACCTGCGTTTCGATTTCTACGAATAAAACTCCATAACTCTTTTATTCTTAAGGTCTCAACTTGCTTTTCAATTTCCATAAAATCTTTTGGAGATTCTGGAAGGTGAATGGTTTTCTCAATAAATTTTTTATTCAATGGAAAGGTGGAATCAGAAGGAAAAACAGTGAGCATTCCATTTTTAAGAACCCAGTCTCCGTCTGGAGTGTAGGTCGCTTTTTCTGCTTCTATGTGCTGCTGCAGTTGAAAGTTTTCATCAAATAAGTAGACACCGATCCCTTGTATAATATTCGTTTGTTTATCAAATAAACGTAAATTATAGATATAGTTTTTGCTTCGATACCATATTTTTGAGGTTTTAATATCGAGCGAGAAATCTTTTCTTCCTTTAATTTCTTTCCAATAAAAAAGAAGTCGATGCCGTTCTAACGGAGGTACGATTCGATCGTAAGTTATAAGTGTAATGCAGCTGGCAATAAAGATGGCTCCAAAAATTAAAAATGATACATGTAGTAGGCTCACTCCAGAGGCATGGATAGCCGTAAGTTCATTTTTACGATTCATTAGCGAAAGAGTAACCAATGTTCCAAGCATTGCTGCGGGTGGTACTGATGTACAAAAAATCTGAGGAATTTTGAGAGCACTGTATTTAAATAATATTGCTGAAGATACTTCGGCATCCCAGACGCCACGCAGGTAGTCAGATATAAAAAATAAAAATGTTAGTCCGCAAAGGCAGATTAGAAAATTTTTTGAAAACTCCCAAAGTATAAATCGATCAATTATTTTCATGAATGACAGTATCTTAACTCAGAAACATTGAATTTGGAATTTTCATCAGTTAAGGTTTAATTCTTATGTCAAAAAAGAGTGGCCGATTTACTTCTGCATGGTGGTGGGAAAATACAAAGTCTTTCGGTGTAGCGATTTTTATAGTCTTGATCATTCGCTCTAGCATTATAGAAGCCTTTAAAATTCCTTCAGGGAGCATGATTCCGACGCTTCTTGTCGGTGATCATATATTTGTTAATAAGTTTGCGTACGGGTTTAAGCTTCCATTTAGTGATTTAATTGGGGATGCGCCGATATATTTTGGAAAAATGACCACGCCAAGCCGTGGGGATATCATCGTATTTAAATATCCTAAGGATACTTCATACTATTTTATTAAAAGAGTTATTGGAATGCCTGGGGATCGAATAAAAATTAGAGAAAAAGTTATTTATGTCAATGATGTTCCTGTCGAAAGAGTAAAGTCGAATCATCCTGAGATCATTGATACAATTGAAGGTAAACAATACGATAAAAGTACGCTTGAACTTTATGATGAAGAAAATATGACTACAAAACAAAAACATTTAGTCATGTTAGATAAAAGCATTTTAACTCATGAAAATTTTGTAGAGCAGACAGTTCCTAATGATTGTTTATTTGTTATGGGCGACAATCGAGATTTTTCAAATGATTCTCGTTTTTGGGGATTTGTTCCTCTAACGCATGTTCGAGGAAAGGCGATGATCATTTGGTTTTCTCTTTGGCTAGATTTCTCTCAATCAGAATATTATTTTCATCCGTCAAGAATCGGAACGATTATTCGATAGTCGTATTATTTTTACAAAACGAGTTAAAAGAAATTTAAATATTTTTGAATAAAAAGGTTTATGAGTTAAATAAACTGCAATTGGTGGGCTTATTTTATAATAAATTTGAATGATTATTTTTCCGTAAAAAGTTTGATTTAAAATCTTGTCTCTAAAGTCTCTTAAAACGGTAATTTCGTTAGTATCAGGTCCGAACACCGCGGTTGCGATAAAACATTTGGACATACTGTTTGAAATCACTTTGTACGCACTTTCAATGGGTGCTTTGTTTTTGATTTCATTTGAACCAATATACTTTCGAAGGGTTTCAGATGCGAGTACGACATGGGGTCTGCCGATTGAAAACTCAACGTATTTATTTAA
>CAZPTV010000234.1:0-3930 GCA_964589335.1 uncultured Bacteriovoracaceae bacterium | reverse complement strand
TGCAACTTCAATACTCCACGATACCGTAGAAGACACACACGCTTCTCTTGAAGATATTGATAAAACATTTGGTCCAGTTATTTCACAACTTGTAGATGGAGTAACAAAATTATCTAAAATAACATTTAAGACAAGTGAAGAAAAACAAGCTGAAAATTTTAGAAAAATGGTAATGGCAATGGCACGTGATATCCGTGTCATTTTAATAAAATTAGCCGACCGATTACATAACATGCGTACATTGGAACATTTGCTACATTATAAGCAAAAAATTATTGCACAAGAAACACTCGATATTTACGCACCAATCGCAAATCGTTTAGGTATTTCAGCAGTTAAGTCCGAATTAGAAGACTTATGTTTACGTTACCTGCATCCTGACATTTACTATAAATTATCACAGAAAATTCAAAAAACTAAACGTGATCGAGAAAAATACATCGAAGATGTTACATCAATGATACAAGATAAATTAAAAGAATATGATTTATCAGGTCAAGTAACTGGCCGTCCTAAACATTTCTTCTCAATTTATAAAAAAATGGAAAGAAGAAATATCGATTTTGAACAAGTGAATGATTTGATCGCATTTAGAATTGTATTAGACAACATCACAGAATGTTATAAGGCATTAGGTGTAATCCATTCAACGTACAAACCCGTTCCAGGTAGATTTAAAGATTATATTGCAATGCCTAAAGCAAATAAATACCAGTCTCTTCACACCACAGTTATTGGTCCTCAGGGAGAACGTATTGAAATTCAAATTCGTACAAATGACATGGATGATATTGCTGAACACGGAATCGCTGCACATTGGAAATACAAAGAAGGAATGTTTGAAGGATCCGAAAAAGATATGGAATGGGTTAACCGACTCGTTCAGTGGAACAAGGATTTAAAGGATCCAAATGAGTTTCTTGAAACCGTTAAAATAGATTTATTTGCAGAAGACGTGTATGTGTTTACTCCAAAAGGAGATGTCATGGACTTTCCACATGGCAGTTCTCCATTAGATTTTGCATATGCAGTTCACTCAGAATTGGGCAATCGTTGTGTTGGTGCTAAAGTTAATGGTAAAATTGTACCATTGAAGTATCGATTAAAATCTGGGGATACAATTGAAATCTTAACATCTCCGACTCAAACCCCTAATAAAGATTGGTTAAAATTAGTTAAAACTAGTAAAGCTAAATCAAGAATTCGTGTTTATATCAAAACACAAGAACGTACTCGTGCTGCCCAGCTTGGAAAAGAATTGCTTGAAAAAGAATTTAAATCATTTGGCCAAAAACTATCAACAGTATCTAAAACACCCTTATTTGAGGAGTTTGTAAAAAAGAAAGGTTATAAATTATCTGATGATCTGTTCATCTATGTGGGTTATGGTAGACTCGCACCAGAAACCGTTTCTAAAAACACACTTCCACAAGAAATATTAGATAAAAAATCTGAACCTGAAGTGCACAAAGAATCTTCATTACTTTCAAAAATATTTGAAGGTGCGAAGAAAAAGAATGAATCAAACAATGCCATCTCTGTCGACAGTATCGATAATATATTAATTCGATTTGGACGTTGTTGTAATCCAATTCCCGGAGACCACATCATTGGGTTTGTCACACGAGGCAGAGGTGTAACCGTTCACACTGTTAATTGTCCAAAAGCATTAGATACAGAAAATGAAAGAAAAGTAGATGTGAAATGGAACTTAAACACTCCAATTAAAAGACCCGTTCGTATTAAAGTATTATCACATGATCAACCTGGTATTCTTGCAGATATGTCTCAAACAATTGCAGGTTGTGGTGTCAATATTACACAAGCAAACATCCGTACAACGAAAGATAAAAAAGCAATTTCACAATTCGAAATTGAAGTTCAAAGTACCGAACAACTAGCTAAAGTATTGAGTGTCCTTGAAAGTAAAAAATATGCAATTAATGTTGAAAGATTGAGAGCATGAAATGCGTGGATTAAAAGTTCCCTTTACAGCTATAAAATTGATTTTTACAACACCAAAAGTATTTGGATTAATCCTTATACCTCTCATAATTAATTTAGGACTTTATATTCTTTTATTCATTCATGGATCAGAATTAATGAAATCGTTTATCAATTCATTTATTGAAGGATGGAAGTCTGATTTACCTGCATGGGCATCTTTTTTACCTTTTATTGCTTCGTTTGCTTTAACACTCTTGTCTTGGATTTTATTGATTTTAGTTTCAGCTCTTAGTTTCACAATCATTAGTAGTATTATTGCAGCACCTTTTAATGACTATTTGAGTATACAGACTGAAGTTGCATTTAGAAAAAAATATAATTACCCGGCACTTGATTCAGAAATTAGAGCATCAGCTATGAGCACTATTATAATGGAAGTCAAACGATCTATCGTATTAATTGTTGGCGGCATATTTACATTCATTTTGGGTTTACTTCCATTGATGCAAATCCCAGCAATTATTCTCGCAACCTATTTAATTTCTTTTGAATATTATGGAATTCCATTTTCACGCAGAACTAAAAATCTATTTCCCGTGATAGGTTTTACAATGAAACACCCAGTACTGAGTTTTGGATTTGGTGGATTTTTATTACTATTAATGACCATTCCATTTGCAAGTATTATTTACATTCCATTGGCCGTTGTTTCTGGATCAATATTATATGTTGAATATTCGGACAAGCAGACTCAGCGTAAATTAGAAAGCTCTACATAAGCACCAAAGAATTTAAAATATTCACTGAGTGTTACAAATATACCATTCCATCGTTTCCACCAGTCATTTTCATCAAACGGCTCTTGCTCATGCCAACTGACATCGATGACAACATCTTCAGGTATAATTTTTCTAAAAATGTAATAGGCTCTTCGTACATGGTAAATACTTGTTACGAGCAATATTTTTTTAACATTTCTCAACTGAACAAATGCTAATACTTCTTTTGCGTTTTCCATTGTATTACTAGCAGAATCGATCGTTATTTTATTCACATCGATAACCGAGTCTTTTTTTGATTCTTTTAAGACTTCCCTTAAATTCACTTGCCGATCAAGTCCAGAAATATGCAACTGTTTACCATAACCTTTTTCAAATAACTCAAATCCACTTTTTAATCTACCCTTACCACCTGTAAGAATGACAATGACATCAACGGGATGGTATTGTGAATTGAGTTCCGCTTTTTTAGGCAATTGAGAATATACTGACTGAGCCATCTTCATTACGATAATAAGTAAAAATACAAAGGCCGTAAGAAAACCAGCTAACCACCAATGGATTTGTGATTTTAATTTATCTTTATGCACGCGAACGAGCTGCTATACATTCAATTTCAACAATCGCCCCTTTTGGTAAAGCACTGACTTCTACTGTTGACCGAGCAGGTTTGTGACCTTCGAGTCTTTTTTCATAGACAGCATTCACTTCTGAAAATGTATTCATGTCAGTAAGAAAGATTGTTGTTTTAACAATATGATTAACTTTTAGATCAGCAGCTGCTAGCACAGAATGAATGTTATCCATGATTTTATTAGTTTGTTCAGCTGCGGTTTTACCAACCAATAATCCAGTTTTTGCATCCAATGCTACTTGTCCCGAACAAAATACAAATGGTTCTGATTCAATTGCTTGTGAATATGGTCCTACAGGTGCGGGTGCTAAATCAGTTTGAATAATTTTCATATTTTATCCTTTCGAATTTTTTGTTGCTGAGCTTCTACAACTGTAATCGCTGCCATATTGATTACATCTTCTACATTTGAACTTTGTTGCAAAACACTTACGGGTTTCTTCATTCCTACAAGGATCGGTCCAATTGCATCTGCTCCGCCTAACCTCATTAACAATTTATAAGCAATATTTCCAGATTGTAAGTCAGGAAATATCAAAATATTTGCAGCTTCTTTTAATGTACTAAACG
>CAZPTV010000233.1:0-3943 GCA_964589335.1 uncultured Bacteriovoracaceae bacterium | reverse complement strand
CCACGCTACCAATATTGCAGAAGATGTTATATTTGCAATAACAGGTGAAGATATCCGTCATGGCTCAAAAATTTCTACACTAAAAGAAGCCTTGAATGGATAAGGAGTTTGTTCATGACACGTTCAAAGATTTTGTTAGTTGAAGATGAACAAGATGTAATGGAGCTCATGCTTTTACTTTTGCATCGAGAAGGTTATGAAATTTCACCCGCAAAATCTGGAACCGAAGCAATGCGACTTATTTCTCAAAGCAACTACGACCTTGCAGTTCTAGATTGGATGTTACCTGAATTTTCAGGAATTCAAATTTGTAAATCAATTCAATCAAAATACCCGGTTTTGATGGTTACTGCTCGCTCTCATCCTAACGACATCGTCGAAGGATTAAATGCTGGTGCCGATGATTATATTACCAAACCATTCGATGTTGAAATATTTAAAGCAAGAGTCCGCACATTACTTCGTAGAAAGAAAATTGGGTTTATCAATGATCAAGAAAAAGCTATCGTCATTGGTAATTTAAAAATTGATTCAGTAAAACATGAAGCGACGTGCAATGGGATTCAACTACAATTAACTCCATCAGAATTTAAATTGCTTTATACTCTTTGTAAAAATGTCGGTATAGTGATGTCTAGAGATAAATTGATAAATTTAATTCAAGGTGAAGGCGTAGTCGTAGTAGATCGAGCTATTGATACACATGTTTTTGGACTTCGAAAGAAAATGGGTGAATGCCAAGAACTCATCGAAACTATTCGTGGAATAGGATACCGCGTGAAAGCTGACAAATAAATAATGTTTCGCAGTAATGCATTTAATTTCAATTCAAATAATTCTAACAAACTTTTCTCTAAAGTATTTCTCTCTCAAGCTTTCATCATCCTTACTTCTCTACTCATCGTTGGATTGACTTCTAGGTATTTTTTTAAGAGACAATTTATTTCTCAAGTCGAATTACAATTAACAGATTCATTAATTACAGTTTCCAATCAAATTTCTGATAAAATGTATCAACCTACATTATGTAGCAATCTTTCAACAAATACACGTTATCGATTTACATTAATCGACTCTAAAGGAGTTGTTCTCTGTGATTCTCACGCCGACACAAAAGTGATGGAAAATCATCTAACTCGACCAGAAGTGATTCAAGCGATACAAAATGGAACAGGATATGGTCTTAGAAAAAGCAACTCCATTCATGAAGATATGGTTTATGGTGCAATCTATATAAAAAATTATAATCTCATTCTACGTGCTGGCATTACAATTCATAATCTCTCAAAACTTTTAAAAGTATTCGATCTAGCATTACTTATCATTTCCGGCATCCTAGGTTCAATTCTCACTCTCTATGCAATTCGTTCGACAAAAGCGATTTTAAAACCAATCGGTCAACTTGAATCGTCACTTGAAAGTCTTAAAAAAGATTATGCTGAACAAGAAGAAAATATTTTAAAAGAGCGTTTTGAGCAAGCCGCTATTATGAGTTCAATTTCAGATGCGATTTTGGCAATAAATCTCGAAGGCAAACCATTATTCTATAATTCTAATTTCGCACTCTTAACAGAATATTCTGTAGGAATCGCAGATAAACATTATACAAAACTTTTTGATCACAGACAAATAATTGAAAGCATATCAATTATTTTAAATAATGGTAAACCGCAGACTCTTTCAAGTCTTCCCTTTGAAACTGAAAACGGGCTAAAATATTTTTCTTTATCAGGTTCTCCATTATATAAAAAAAATGGTGATCGCTATGGTGCCGTTATCATATTTCATGACGTTACTGAGCTTAAAAAAGCAGAACAGATGAGAATTAACTTTGTAGCAAATGTTTCGCATGAATTGCGAACGCCATTAACAGCAATTAAAGGGTTTACCGATACAATTATTCAAGATCAGAAAGATCAAAGACCAGTATTTTCTGAGCACTTAGATATTATTAAACGCAATTCGGATCGACTTTTAAGCTTAATCACAGATTTGCTCGATTTATCTTCCATGGAATCTGGTTTAAAAATTAACGGAACTTGGATCAATCTAAAAGAAACAACTGATTTTATCTTATCAAATTTAAGCCAATCGATCAGAAGCAAACATCAAACCGTTAAAACTTACTTTGAAATTGATAAATTTTTTGCAGATCAAAGAAAGGTTGAACAAATTCTTACTAATTTAATTTCAAACTCAAATAAATATGCGCCAGATAACTCTATAATTAGTATTTATTGGAAATCATTAAATGATTCATCTGTATTGATCGTTCATGATAATGGATTGGGCATACCTAACGAACATTTACCAAATTTATTTGAAAGATTTTATAGAGTCGATAAAAGCAGATCCCGAGATCAAGGGGGAACGGGCCTAGGACTTGCAATTGTTAAACATATAATGATCTCACACGGTGGAAGCATTTCGGTCGCAAGTGAGTATGGAAAAGGAATTACATTTACTTGTGAGTTTCCAATTCATTCTAAAGTTTAACATTTTTGATTCTTAAAGCATTTCCAATAACTGAAACCGAACTCAAGCTCATCGCAGCACTTGCAAACATAGGACTTAGTAAAATTCCAAAAAATGGATACAAAATACCTGCAGCCATTGGTACGCCCAAAAAATTATAAATAAATGCAAAAAATAAATTCTGCTTAATATTTTTTACAGTAATTTTACTTAATCGAATTGCTCTTACAATTCCAGATAGATCGCCTCTTAACAGCGTCATGCCCGCGCTTTGCATCGCTATATCAGTACCCGTGGCGAGAGCAATACCTACATCTGCTGCCGTAAGTGCAGGAGCATCGTTAATTCCATCCCCTGCCATTGCGACCTTAAACCCTCTACCTTGATATTCTTTAATTTTTTGCATTTTATCTAAAGGACTCAGATCGGCGAATGCATTTGCAATATTTAATTTTGAAGCAATTGAACTTACCGTACTGCTTCGATCTCCGCTCAGTAAAACGACTTCAACACCCATTTGATTTATTTTCTGCAATACTTCTCTAGCATTTGATCTAAGCTTATCTTCTACGAATGCGTGACCTATTTCGATTCCATTCTTTGAAAAATATATTTTAGAATAATGTTCTAAATCAACACCAACAGGACTATTCGACTTTGATATATAATCTTTTTTTCCAATACGATACAAATGACCTTCTACCATTGCCTCAACACCTTGACCTGGCACTGATTGAAATTTTTCAAACTTCAAATCTTTGGATTGAATATTATTTTTTATAAAATAATCACAGAGTGCTTTTGATAATGGATGCTCACTATGCATTGCTAAAAATGCAATCGCTTTGTCGTCAGAGTTATTTAATATAATTTCTTTTACTTGTGGCTTCCCTTCAGTAAGCGTTCCAGTCTTATCGATGAATAGAACTTGAACTTTACTTAAGCTCTCTAAACTTTCAGCATCGCGAATCAATACGCCAACACGTGCACCAGCACCTGCAGCAACCATAATCGACATTGGTGTAGCGAGTCCCAAAGCGCAGGGACATGCAATAATTAACACAGCAACTGCATTCACTAATGCATAAACAACTTTAGGTTCTGGTCCGATTAAATACCAAACGAATGCAGTGATAAGAGATACAATGACTACAGCAGGTACAAACCATTTTGAAATTTGATCTGCAAGTTTTTGAATTGGTGCTCGACTCCTTTGTGCTTGTGCGACCATCTGTACGATTTGCGAGAGTAACGTATCTTTTCCAATTTTTTCTGCTCGAAATACAAAAGTACCATTACCGTTTACAGTTCCTGCATGAACATATGATTGAATAAATTTTTCGACTGGCAAAGGCTCACCCGAAATCATTGATTCATCGATTGCACTTGTTCCCTCAATAAGCATCCCATCAACCGGTACTTTTTCACCAGGACGTACGCGAATTAGATCACCAACCTGTATCAGTTG
>CAZPTV010000232.1:0-3944 GCA_964589335.1 uncultured Bacteriovoracaceae bacterium | reverse complement strand
AGAATTTCCATTATATCAGGTTCCTAATTTAGATCATTATTCGCCTAATAAAATAGTAAAAAATGGCAAAATTACAGTCAAAACATTTGATGGATACACAACGCTCGAACATTCAAGACAAGGTTTTAATTTAGATATTTTCAATGCAATCACACAAGCCCTTCCGCTTAATACAATGAGTGAGCATTTTAATGCAAAAATTTCAGGCAGTTCGGCTTTAAACTTTAGTAATTATGAATCATTTGTAAAATCTGGAGATTTTTCCAACGGTATTTCACACAAAGGTGTTTGGGGAGGTGTGGGAGTATCAATGAACAGAAGAGTCATGCTCAATAATATGCATGCGATCAATGTATCGCCGGAAAATACCCATGGCTATCTTACGATAGATACTATTTCTGTAGAATTTAATATTGGTAGTGGATTATTTGGTGAGTTGTTCAAAGACAATCCGTTGGGTCTAGATTTAAATCTCAATGTTTTTAAACGTGAATATACTATGATTCAACCAGCTAATTCATTAAAAGATGCATTGTTAAACGCTCTACGGATACCTTCATTTGTGTTAAATAATCGAGACAATATAGTATTTGGTCTGCATGCGAATGAATATGTGATGATTAGAAATGGATATGGTTTTAGTGCATCTGTCAGTCAAAGTATACCTATAGCACAAACTGGAATGTCCATGTCCATAAACCCAAGTTTATCATGGAATCATTCGGACCCGGTATATTTTGGTAGAGATTCTTTTGGGCAACTTTTTGTATATAAAGAAGATGCTTCATCAATGACATTTGGTTTATCTGGCTCTGCAAATATAGGTCAGAGAAATATTCCATTAATTAAAAATATGCCTTTGATTTCTGAATCATTTTACACAACATGGTATAATTTTGATTCTGGTCTTTATCTATTCAAACTACCTGAATATGTTCTGGGAGGAAGCCAGCTCGATTTTCATCATTACCAACAAGAATATAATGCATTTAATGAATTTATGAATGCAAACTCGCACGATCCTGTCGTTCTTGCTCGTAGAGCCTTTACGATTGATGGTAAGGGACGGCAGAAAAAATTTAATTTAGATATTCTTAAGTTTTTTCATCGTCAGCAAATTGCGGATCGGTCAGAAGTTAAATACACAGATGCAAAAGGTGAGACTAGAGAATTTATCAGAGCTACATATCGAAGAAATAACAGAGTCGGATCAGATATAGGTGGTTTTGATGGTTGGGGCGGAGGAATGACCACAAAATTAGCACAAAACACCATTGCTTCGGTTGAAGTTGATCTTAAGAATTTGGACAAATCAGTCTGTTATATTACAGATGTGGATTATTACCGAAATTTTAATAGAAAAAACCTTTTACAAAAAATGGATAAGATCAATATGCAATTTTCTCAAAATGAATCTAAGCCATTTTTTGCAGGACATAGATTACCCGAAAAAGATGAGGTAGATAGATACAATAAACTCTACAATAGAAGTTTTGTTTTTTTAGATTGTGGTAAACTATTTTCATTGCTTGAGAGTTTGAATTTGGAAGATGTTTTAAAACGAGAAGAAATAATGATGGGTAAACACTATTTGCCAGAAACAGAATTAGAACCTATTTTAGAAGACATTGGGACAAATGCATCTAGCGATGAAATCGAGGATGGACAGAAAAATCAATCTGGTGAAATAAAACTTAAGAAAATTCATATTCTCGGAAATCTAAGAAAGTACATTTCGAAATACAGAAAAAATCAGATTAGCTCGTATCGATTGGCTGCAAATACGGCAAGATTATTAAGCCGGTATGTCTTTCAGGGTGGTACTATGAAAGGTCTTGCTGAATGGATTGGTGAGAAAAATATTTTTGTCACTGGTGAGATTCTTGGCTTACTTCCAAGTTTTTCGCCCCTTCAATCGTTTGAAGCGGTAATAGAAAGACGTTTTACTGGACAGAGTTGGGGAGGATTTGAAAACGGAGCCCCTCCGATTAGAGTATTTGTAAAAGAGCATTTACTGAGACCATATAACTTTCACGTTTCTGCAGATCCATTTGTTGATTCAATATTTGGTGAATTACCACAGGTTGATGATATTGAATTTTATTAATTGAATAGTTTTTATTACGCGAACAATTATTTATTAGAGAGTCCATTTTTTTATGGATACACCGATAAAACACAGCCGATTATCTTACGTGGGCCTATGCCAAGAATCACTCTCCTGGTTGATTCAGTTGATAGTTGTCGAAATCAAAAATCGAAATATTCAATTGATACGACTTTTCCAGATGGTTTGGGCACAAATCTTTTTCAAGATATGGTATTTGGACAAAGTCTTGTCATTGCGCCTCAAGTGATGTTTTCTTGCGGAGTAACAGATCCAAATGGATGCGTGGGGATTATGAACATTACACAAAAATCAGCGCCACCGGCGAATCAGTATGTTTGGGTGTGGTATGAAGACATATTTAAGAAAGACTTTAAAGGAACGATTGAAGTAGATGACCCACAAGGTAAGTTCACTTATCGTCGGGTCGAATTTCGCGCTTTGGATTAATGGGTGTAGGGCCAGAGTGCAAAAGTACTTTGGCCCATTTTTTAGAACCAAAAAACCTAATTTACCGCGCAACGATTGAGCATGATGCGCAATTTGCACCATTCATTTTTTACTGTAATTTTCTGAAATCGAAATGTTTAGAAGAACTGGTTAAGCCAACCAAGACTTCTTGAGCTTCTTGAGACGAGTTTTACTTTTTGGGTGCAGGAGTATGGACATCCTGAAACCTTTAATGATTCAATTGGAAGATTCTTACAAAAATAGAGCGGTAGATAGCCGATTGCTTTTCCACTAACTACGAGTTCCTCTAAAAGCTTAAAACTCGATGTTAAATATTCTACTTTTCTTGGGAATTGATCGTCTCTCCATCCATCTAATGATTGTTTTAAGCCTACTTGTCCAAGGAGAGGATTTGTTGGACTAACGAACGCATACTTAAGTACTTCTTCAACAGCTATTGCCTTCTTTGACTTAGCAATGGAATAAAGTGGATGTGAGATTCCAACATAAGTTTGAAACTTTGTTTCTTCAAGAATTTGAACTTGAAAGCCCGACTTTGGAATGGTCGCGCAGGTAATAATAGCAAGATGAGCATTTCCTTTTGCAACTTGTTCGAGTGCAGATGCATCATCAGTTGCTAATAACTCAAATTTAGATAATGGGTACTTTTTCTTAATTTTCGAAATTAAATCAATTCCCATTTTTGAAAGAAGAACTTCGGGCCCCGCAATGGTAACTTGAATTACACCTTTGTGACCTGCAATTTCAAGCTTTGCAGTTTCTTCTAGTTGAACGAGCTCTGAAGCTCTTTTTTGAAGTACTCTTCCTTGATCAGTAAGTCTGATATTTCGTCCTTCTCGGTTAAAGAGCTTTATTGAAAGCTCATCTTCAAGTCTTGAAACAGCTTTACTCAATGATCCGGGCGAAATTCTAAGAGCTTCAGAGGCCTTATGGATGTTCTCAAACCTAGCTACACCCAAAAAATAACGTAATTCGAATGTTTCCATATTCGAAACACTTAATTCACTTATGTTTCTTTTTCAAGAACTTAATTCGGAGTATTATATCTGCATATTAGAGATCTAGAGTCAAAGGGGTTTATAATGAGAAAAGCTATTGTTACTGCCGCATCTCAAGGCATTGGATGGGGAATTGCTGAATATTTATTAAAAACAGAAAACCGAGTAGGAATTACAGCCCGCTCAGAAAGCGCATTGGCCGAGTTGTCCAAGAAGAACGCGAACCTTTTGAGTGCGGTGGCAGACCATCGGGCTCCAGTCGAAACAAAAAACAGCATTCAAAAGCTTATCAAGCAAATGGATGGTCTTGATACTTTAGTCTTAAATACTCCGCCACCAAAGAAAGGCAGCTTTAGTGCTCTGACTGC
>CAZPTV010000231.1:0-3945 GCA_964589335.1 uncultured Bacteriovoracaceae bacterium | reverse complement strand
GGATTAATATTTTTTTCTAAATGTAAGATTGCATTGAGATATCCCACGCCAAAAGGACCCTGATATGATTTAAATGCAAACCCCATATTATTCTCTATGGCGCTTGTGGCAACCTCAAGTGAGTCAATGACATCTTCTGCAGCAAGCTCTCTTAAGTCACTGTTTACTGAAATTGCTTTATCAAAATTTCCAGTTTGCACATGCTCAACAACCCATTGATCAAACTTCTTAGCATTGGGTTCATACCCTGACGGAGCCCCCTCTTTTAACCTGTGACTCATATCGCCCGAAGCAAGAATCATCCAATTTTCATTTCTATCTTTTGCGGTTTTTGAAAGTGCGATTCCAAATTTTTTATTTAACTCATGACTGGTTTTCATCGGAAAAGAAATAACAATTGTTTTTTTAGACCAACCTGCCTCTTGCAAGAACCAAAGTGGAACCATTGCACCATGATCTAAAGTTGTTCTACCTAGACTTTCAAGTAAAACACCCTCTTTCTCCGTATTTGCAGTTATCGATGCAATGATTTCAACTGCATTATCAAATTGAACCGATAGATTTTCGAAACCAAAGTCTGAAAAGTCACCGGACAGAACGCCACCATCGATATATCCAAATGAATTTTTAAAGCGTGTAGTATGAGGAGATAAAACGACAACCAAATCTGGTTTTGAACTTACAACTTCTTTTGCAATGTCTTTCATCGATTGCGTTGTAAGTGCAATATCACTCTCATGTCTTCCTGCTATCTCAGGAATCACAATTGGCGCATGACACATCAATACTGCATTAACAACACTCGATTTCATGCACTTACTATGTGACTTGTTTATTTTATGTCAAGACTTCGATCTATTTAGTAAGGGTTAGCAGTTCAACTAGTGCGGCCATGTACCTGTGACACAGTTAAAAATAATCTAATAATAAACCTACGCTTCATTAACTGAATTTGTGCACAGATTTCTAGGCTGAGTAAGAGTATTCAATCGAATATAGTTTAGGAAGGAACAAATTATTAATTTAACTAAATGGGGGAAGTTATGAGTCATTTTTTAATTAAGAAATTGAGTTTATTTTTAGTGATTATAGGAATTTACTTTTCTACTAATGCAGAAGCCCAACAAACGTTAACAAACAAGCAGCGCGTATATTATTATAAAATAAATGATATAAGTATTTCTCAATCAACTGCTGGCATCATGAGCGTGACAATAGTTGGCTCGGGCTATATCTATCAATACACAGGCGGAAGCATGAATTTATATGGCGATGATTACGCCAATTATACAACTCAATTCAGAGACATCACTTTAATATTTCCTATAACAAATGAAATCCATAAAGAATGTTTGAGCGGCGTTAAAGAGTTATTCTCTTTACAACGATTAGTAAAACGAATCGCACCCACCGACGCAAATCCGCCAATTTTATCAATAAATATTGATCGATACGCCACATGGACTACATCTGGTTTAATAAGTACTGGGCCAGCAAACTATGGGCCGTATTTAAATAACTATAAAGTTGCAATATTAAATGGAAACCTTGCTGAAGAAGGTTGTCGCTTACAAATGAATCCCTATTAATATTTCAGTTAAAGATAAATTGAAAATCCAGCTGCAAACGACAACTTTGACAAATCATAAAAATCGCTATCGTAATAACGAAATGCAAAGCTTGGTCCAAACGAGACTGCGGGGGTGATGAAATAATTCATCCCCAATTTAAATCGTAAAATTGAATTATAAGAGGCATCTGTTAATCCGAAGAGAAATGCAGCATTCGCATAAACAGAAATTTTTTCTTGTTGCCAGAAATGATAAGTAAGAGAAGGTCCAATTGTAGTCGTTGTAACATTTGATGAGCCCGAAAATAACTCAAGAGAACTACCTAATGAAAATCGATCCTTGATAAAATATTCGGGAGAAAGTGAAAACTCAAACGTATTATAACTATTACCTGATCTCGAATATGTTGAGTAATCAATGTAGTTTGAAATGCTCCAATTTGTTTTTGAAATATTTGCATAATGCAAATCTGCAAAAGCAAAATTTGCTAAAAACATTAAACATAATAAAGATAGTTTTTTCATTTCAATATATCCTTTCATCCCTTAAGATTTCAGCATGCTAATGGGAATTTTGTTCAATATCTGTCCGAATTGCTCTGAAGGCAAGATTTTTTCTGGTATCTTAAAAATGAATTCCAAATGCACTACATGTAATATGGTTTTCGAAAAAGAATCTGGTTACTTTTTAGGTGCAATGTCTGTTGGTTATGCGATTGGCGCTATCATGGTCATTCCTGTTTTTTTATATTTATTTTTAAATCGATTTCCGTTTTGGTTAACCCTAGGCTTGAGTTCGTTGCAAATCATTATCCAAGCTCCAATACTTTTTAGACTTTCACGCATCAGTTGGATTTATATTGACTACAATGTTCAGCAAAAATCAAAAAATGAAGGAGAAAAGCCTTGAAAAATATCATTCTAGCCATTGGTATATTTATTTCAATAAACGCAATCGCTGCACCTTCAACTTTTTCAGAGCTCAACTCAAGTAGCTCCTTTGGAAATATCATCGACCTTGGATTGTATTTTGATAGTTATTATCAATACAATTTCAATATGCCTCCGCAACCCGCTCTTCCGACAGCGAGCACTTCAAATCCAGCAGGTACAACTAGTTTGCATGCATACGACCGCTATCACAACCAAGTCACATTGAACTTACTTGAATTGACATTGAAAAAATCAAAGCGTGAGGTCGCATTTGTCGCTGATCTAGATTTTGGTGATTTTGTTGAAATGAATAAAGCAGCTGTACTTTCAACTACAAATTATCCATTTGATCGAGCCGACGTAGTGTTTGAACATATTGGACAAGCAAACCTTACCTATATGCCTGAAACTTTTAAGCTCATGACTTTTAAAGTTGGAAAATTTTATAGTTTGATGGGTTTAGAAAATCCTAAACCAAAAGACAATTGGAATTATTCCCGCAGTTATAGCTATTATTATGGAAAACCACTCTGGCATCTCGGGGCAGATTTTACGTTTATTCTTATGCCTGATTTCGTGAAAGCTGATTTTTATTATGTTCATGGATGGGATAATTATTATCGACATGAAAAAGCTCCAACTTATGGTGTAAAACTTTCACTTCTCAATTTAAATGATGTTGCTGATTTTTCGATGGGATTCATAAATGGTAAAGCAGAGCCAATTCGTACAGCTCCTCCGCTTATTATTGCAAATAATATGAAAAATAAGACTGTTTTCAATGCAAATTTAATTTACAAAGTCAGTTCTAATTTTGCGTTCACAGGTGAAACCTACTATGGAATTGGTTTTCGAAATGATGAAAACACTTCTCGCTGGTGGTCGCTAATTGCAGGATTTAAATTTGCGCTTCCCTATCGCAATGCTTGGTTTTCACCTCGTGTAGAATACTATGAAGACAAAGATGACATGACTACAGGAATGCGCCAGTCTATTAAAGCCGTAACATTAACTCACAATATGACCTTAGCAGAAAATTTATCCCTTGTAGGTGAACTTCGCTATGATCATAGCAATCACAATGCGTATCGCAAACGAGACACAGAACCATTTATACCGTCTTACAAAGATAAGATGCTTACAATGACGGCATCACTACAATATAATTTATAATGATTTATTTTTTTGAAACTCTTTGCCAAACAGCTTCGAGCTTTTCGCTGAATTGTTGCGGAGTAAAGGGCTTAACAATATAATTACTCACACCGGCTTGAACCGCTTCCATCACTTGAGTTTTTTCAGCTTCAGCAGTTAAAAGTACAAATGGTGTTGTTTTAATGATTTCTGTTGAACGAACTTTTCTAAGAAAGTCGATGCCTTTCATCGTCGGCATATTCCAATCTGAAACAATTAATCCGATCGGAGGATTTGCAGCAGCAACT
>CAZPTV010000230.1:0-3950 GCA_964589335.1 uncultured Bacteriovoracaceae bacterium | reverse complement strand
AGTTGTAAAACACGATTATGTGGCTCACCAGAAACCGCTGATGATTCGCAAGGAATATTTTCTGAAAACGTCTGCGTTCTATACAGCATATGATTTTCAGAATCGCAAAATGCCAATGCATAAAGCCGCTCATCCTGAATGACTCTACTAAAGAGCTTTTGAATTTTTCCATTTGAAGGCTTTTGAAGCATTTCAATAAGTGCGTCTTGTATAGTATTTGTAATCAGTTTCGTACGAATATCAATATCACGAGTAAACCATTTGAAGGTTAAAGTATCCACAAGAGGCACAACACTATAAGCCATTAGGCCAAGAACTAAAATCAAAGGTAAAATAAATCGTAAAGATAGTCGCATAAGTTTTACTTACTTTACTTTGATATAAAACAAAAATATACTTTTTTCTAAATAAGGAGAAGCATGTACCAATACGGACTAATAGGAAACTGCCAAACCGCAGCATTAGTAGGCCAAAATGGATCTATTGATTGGCTTTGTATGCCAAGGCCTGACAGTCCACCCATTTTTGGAAAACTGTTAGACCCTGAGGGCGGATATTTTTCAATAGAAAGCGCAGAGCTATCACAAGGAAATCAAACCTATATTCCAAACACCACTGTTCTCGTGACAACAATCGCTTGTAAGGATGGAAGTAGTTTTAAGATTACAGATTTTTGTCCAAGATTTTATCAGCATGGACGCATGTATCGACCGATAGCTTTGTTTAGGATGGTTGAACCGATAAGCGGAAGCCCTACAATTAAAGTAAAGTGCCACCCAGTAAGCGGTTGGAGTAAAGAACCTGTGAAACCTGTTAGATGTAATAGTCATCTTAGATATGAATTGCAGAACGAATATTTAAGACTCGTCACAAATATGCCGCTTACCTATTTAAGCGAGGAAACTCCCTTCGCACTTAAAGAACCAATATATTTTGGATTAACTTGGAGCTTTGGAATTGAAGATGATCTCGTTCAACTCACTCATCGCTTTTTAGAGCAAACAAAAGATTATTGGAATACATGGGTTAAGCATTGCTCAATACCTAGTTTGTATCAAAAAGAAACAATCCGTTCAGCATTGACACTAAAACTGCATTGCTACGAAGATACTGGGGCAATTCTAGCGGCACTTACTACAAGTCTACCCGAGGAAAGCGGAAGAAATAGAAATTGGGATTATCGTTTTTGCTGGTTAAGGGATGCATATTTTTCGCTCTCCGCTTTTCATAACTTAGGTCACTTCGAAGAAATGGAAGGCTTTCTTAAATTTATTTTAAATATAGCTGAAAAACACGAACACTCTCGAGAAAAGTTACGTCCCGTTTACAAATTAGATCAAACATTACCCATACCTGAAGAAGAACATCCGACTTGGAAGGGGTTCTTAAACAGCAAACCCGTAAGAAGCGGAAACCAGGCTGCCGAGCACGTTCAAAACGATGTTTACGGTGAATTGATTCTTGCACTTTCTCCTATTTATTTCGACGAACGCTTTCATCATTTAAGAACTCAGGAGCACGAAAAATTGTTAGAACATTTAGGAAAGCTCTGCGCACGTAATATTTCAAAACCCGATGCTGGACTTTGGGAGTTAAGAACCGGTTGGCAAGAACATACATTTTCGAATCTTATGTGTTGGGCGGGACTTGAACGAATTCTTAGAATTCAAGAAAATGGATTTCTTAAAAATTATGATTTCGACTTTAGTAAGGCAAGAGAAATGGCAGAGGCAGCAATCCGGTCTGCGGTTTTGGAAGGATCTCTACGTAACAGTCCGAAGGATAGCAGTTTTGATTCGGCTCTACTACAACTCACAAGCGTTCGCTTCCCAGATGCGAGTCTAATCCGAGATACGATTTTTCAGATTCGCAAGGAACTATGCTTGCCCAGCGAAACTAACTCCTCAAGCTTTTTGTACCGCTATAAACGCAAGGATGATTTTGGAACTCCAGAGTCTGCTTTTTTAATTTGCTCATTTTGGCTTGTACAAGCTCTAGCGAGATCAAACCAGTTTAAAGAAGCCACAAAAGTAATGAGCGACGCTATGGGAGCGGCAAATTCACTTGGCCTATTCTCAGAACATTATAATCCAAAAGACCAGATTCAAGCAGGGAATTTTCCTCAAGCTTATTCTCATGTAGGACAAATCAATGCTGCATTCGCGATCAGTCCCTTATGGAACGAAGTACTTTGAAAATTTAATTACCAATCAGTAGAAAGATGCTTGCAACTCTACCTAATGACGTCAGCTGTAAAGAGTTTCATGTGTTTCTTTTCTGGGCGGCACTGGACTCACCATGTCTTTTTTTATTGCTAAACTTGCATTCGGAGAATCAATTTCACTAGAGTTGTCCAATGGAGGCATCCTTGATGCATCTATCCTTTCTGGGACTTTAGGTGCGTGGCTGTTAAACATTTTTCAAAAGCGGACTGAAATATCGAAACTGCGATTGGAGTAAATTTCGAATAAGTTGATTTTAATTATTCCTCTCGTTTGTTAGACTCTATATAATGAAAACCTTATTTTACTTCATAATATTTTTTACATTCAATGCATTAAGTTCATTTATATATGCCGCTCCTATTTCTCACTACTATCTTGATTGTCGTGAGACTTACATCGACGGAATGCTGCCCACGACTTTTACTCTACACGACGAAATACCGGTTCATGTCATTACTCAAAGAGATATTGAACTTGGAAAAGCATATCCGAATGAATTAGGTACGATCGGCGGAAAACTTGAAACAAAATTAGGAGTATTTAAAATTATTGCTACAGTTTTAAAGGAAGAGCCATGGCTAATGATAATCTTTCCAGACGGAACACATATATTTAATCATGCATTTGGCATGGACTATAGTTCATTAGGCAGTCTACCTAAAATTGGAAAAACGGCACATAAACTTACCTGTGAAGTCACTAGGAAACAGTAATTATTTTTCACGATTGAGTTAATGAATCTTATTAAAATTTTTCTTGTCACATCCATATTTATTTCAGTTCATGCAAACGCTGCATACAAACCAGTAGATCATTTATTATCAGGCTCAAAGGATATCTCAAATCATACGAGCCTACTTATTTTAGGCACAGGTTCTTTGTTAACAATAGGATCATTCATTTTTGATAAAAATATTACAGATAAAAATAATCATCATATAAACTCAAACGGATTTTTTACACTAGGGAACAACATCTTAGGAAAAGGGTATTTTGGAGTTTTGATTGGACTTTCTTCGCTTACAGCAGGTTTGATTGATTCAAATCCCTACCATACCAACGCCGGAGAAGCACATCTTGAAGGATTGTTTGCAACTTTTATTTATACATTTTCTATTAAATATATAACAAACAGACCAAGACCTACTGGTTCTACAGATTCAAAAACTCCCTCTTTTCCTTCTGGGCATACATCGACAATGTTTAGCTCTGCCGCAAGTTTGTTTGATTTTTATGGATGGAAAATAGGTACACCTGTACTATTACTAGCAACATATACAGGAATAGCTAGAGTCTATAAAAATGCACATTACCTTTCTGATGTTCTCTTTGGAGCCGCCCTGGGAGCTGCCGTAGGACATGCCTACTCATTGCACCACCAAAGCACCTCTGAAAACCATATTACCTTTATGCCCTTTTACCAGTCGAAAAATGAATTGGGTATATTCATACAAAGACAATTTAATTGAACTTATCGTTTGTCTCCTATAAATTTTGATCATGATTTACAAAATACTACCCTTACTATTTTTATTTATTTATGCATATTCTGATGACAATTATACTGAAGCAAATAAAAATACGCCTTTGATCGATAAGATTGACAACGGATTAAAAGATGTGGGTTCTGAAATACATAAAGGGTTAGGAACCGTTGAAAATAAATTAAATGAAGCTGGTTCAAACTTTCAAGAGTCAATTGGAACTAAAAAAAGAACAAACAAT
>CAZPTV010000229.1:0-3952 GCA_964589335.1 uncultured Bacteriovoracaceae bacterium | reverse complement strand
GTGGCAGGGGTGCGGCAGGGGACCACACTGATCTAGGCAGTTCTAGAATAGTCTGCGAACAAATCAACAGAATCGACCTTCTGTGATTTTAAATACTTAGGACCACTGATGATTCTTGGAATTTACCAATTTGAGTTTTGAATTAATGGAGCGGGTTATCGGGCTCGAACCGACGACCTTCACGTTGGCAACGTGACGCTCTAGCCAACTGAGCTAAACCCGCACCGATACGAATGGACTTAGATAATTACGAAAACTATAGCCAATAATCAATTGAAAAAACTATTCTTTTCCAATTGTCCAACGGCCAACGCCATTTCCAAAAACCAAAAATAAACCACCTATAATCGCAATGTTCTTCATAAGTGATATCATTTGAATTTTTTGGTCTGTAACTGAAATCCCCATCGAAAACGCGGGATTATAATGAAACATATAAGTAACGGGTATCATATAAATAGCCAATAATAATGCGCCCAGTCTCGCCTTGAATCCTGTCATAATTGAAATAGCGCCAAAAATCTCAATTAGAATTGCACCAAATAATAAGAAAGAGGCTAATGGGATACCCTTTGTCTGCATGTAAGCAACATTACCTGTAAAGTCCCCAATTTTTGATAGACCCGATAATACAAAAATAAGTGAAATACAAATTCGACCTATAAATGTAATCAAATCTTTTGCGAAATTTTTCATTTATTTATAATGACTTAAATTCTAATTATTTGCAATTCACTGTATTTAAATTGAAGTGAATATCACCCGTAACTGGATCACTTGTAAACTTAATCTGACTTTTTTGAAGTCGATCTTTTATTGTTTTAAGTTTAGTTGCTTCCATCTTTGATGTACTCAAATGTACATCAAGTTCTTTTGCTCCTCGTAGGTAATCATCATTAGCCAATTCTTCACCTAGATTTAAATTCTCTTTACCAATTTTTGTTTCATATAATCCTTTAGAATCACCTGCAGTAACTTTATCTACCATATCGTCAACTTTATTTTTTGGTACCATCAAACCCGCATCGGTTAGTTTTATTCTGTTTTTGTAAAAGACTTCAAATGGGGCATCCACTGTGTTTTGAACGAATTTTGTATACGAATCTTTCCATGATGATAATTTATCAATTGCAGGTTTAACCAACTCACCTGTTTTATCTGCAACATTTAACGATATTTTAACTATTTTAGTATTTGCTACCGGATCAACTATTTTTTCAGAAATAAACGTTGAAGTCTTTCCTTTAAATTCAAGTAGTGCTTGAACGGTCTTATTATTCGCAAGAAATTCTTTTAATTTATCAATTTGATATTGTGTCGCCGTTCCAATTTTTTGAGTAACATTTCCGATTCCTTTTTTAACCCAAACAAATGGTTTCGAGGCATATCCATATGCTTTCCCTGCGGCTGCAGTAAATCTTGGAAACTTAGAAGCTAATGTATTTTTAATTCCGCCCATTGCTTCTTTAGATAAAGCTCCAACGTTTTTCATAAGTTGTTTACCGCCGACGAACATCGTGTACTGTCCACCCGCATAGCCTGCAACACCGCAAATGACGCTTAATTTTTGATCACAAGTTGCACAATCAAATCCTTTAAAAGGTTTTAAACATTTAGATGTGTGCGCAGCACCTTCCCACTCCATACATCCGAAATCATTTTTAATTTTATCAATCAAATCTCCAAAAAAGAATTCTACGACTTTCCAAACTTTATCAAGAGCTTTTTGATACCATGGGCGATCATCTTTATTGTATTGATCATACTCTTCATCTGTCATATCGCCAGCAACACGTGCGTTGTCAGAGTTTTTTTCCCAAAGACCAGAAACCCACTTCCATCCTTTAGCTAAAAATTTTCCGGTATTTTGCATAGCTTTAATTGGATGTTTGATCGTGTAAATTAAACCATCTTTAGCTAATTTACCTAATTGTACTAATGATTTTCCAAGTGTAATGAATGGGGTTACAAATCCAACGATAATTGATTTCAGACAGTCACTTCTACCCCCACTGCTGTCTAGACAACTTGTACCCATTTTTTCATGTGCATTTCTTTTATCTTTATTGAAATATGAAAATAAATCTTCATCTTTTGGATTGGTTACTAACTTAGCAGCCCACATGACTGGCTTTAATATCGATTGAACAGATCTACCTAAGTTACAAAGAATTTCTTTTCCACATTTTCCCGATAATAGCGGAGTATTCTCACCTTCTTGACAGGATTGATCCTGTTCTGAAACTAAATCAAGTTGTTTTTGAATTGAATCTAAATCACGCGTATCTAATGGAACTTGTGAACCAAGATTATAAGTATCACAATTTTCTTCACAATCTGGTTGTTTGTCAGCGGGTTGAATTTGAGAGACAATTTCTTTTAATACAGCTGTATCATCAGCAAGCATTCGAGCTACATCTCCGCAATGTATCACTTGTTTTAAATTGTCTTCACTCGTAACTGCGCGATCATCAGCGATTAATATTCTAGTTTCGCGACGTTCAGTTTTTTTATTCTTAAACTGAATGATCGCTTTTTTCTGAACTTTCTGAGTACAAACTAATTCTAGTGCTTGTACCGTTTGCATATAAGATTCTACAAATGCGCCGAATTCTGCATTTTTACCTGAAGTCGCTGACTCTGTTTGTTTTTCTTGGGCAAAGGCATTTTGTTTTTGAAATTGAAATAGACTTCCGTTTAGAAAGCTCAGTAAAACAACCCATGAAATGATTCGAATCATTTGATTTTTCATTCGCAACTCATTCCTTTTACTAAATCTTCAACAGGTGTTTCGAAGGAATCTTCGAGTTGGGTTTTCATATGTGTCATAACAAAAACAAAACGATTATTTTTACAAAGAATAAAATATCCTTTTTCAACATAATCCATTTCGTGTTTACCACTTGCAATTGCTCGTGTGTTTTCTAAAGTATAACGCAAACCAATTTCATGAACTTCTTTAAAATTTTTCCAATCTAATTTTTTATAATCCTTGAATTCAATTATTTTTCCATCACGTTTTTCAACATATCTTTTTCGTTCGTCACGAAATTCATTTTGCTTTTTATCTAGAGAATCGGAATCAAAATCTAGATTAGTGAAATCAAAAGGTGTTATCTGAATGACCGCTCTTGTTCCATTTTGCATTGGCGCTGCAATCGTTAACGGATTGCCAAATAAATCCTTCGCAACTTTCCAGTTTTCAGGGACATTTATTTGAATGGTCGCATCGTCAACTTTATAGGTCTGCTGATTCGCATAGGATCGACCCGTAAACGTAATAAGTGATATAGCAAGTATGGCTAACTCTCTTAAATTCATCATCATTAAGTGTTACGGCAACTATTCGTAATTTCATTAGTATAAATAGTGAAATTCTTGTATAACATCCTAAAATTTAAGACTTTTATAGATTTTTTTGCCTATTAAGTGATTCATTATCATGGTTTGACAAATTGAGTCATAATTCGTAAGGAAGAATGATGGAATTATCAGTACGCGGTCCCGAAGGACGAATAAACTTATTGAACTACCCTATCGATGCAGTTGGATTAGAAGAACGTGCATCTACATTTACTAAGCGGAGTATAAAAAAGAATTCAAAGCTTGGTGCTCTAGATTGTGCAATTAGAATGATGGATTTAACTACGCTTGAAGGAGCAGACTCAGAAGGTAAAGTAAGACAAATGTGTTTAAAGGCACGTTCACCTTTTACACCCAGACTATCAGAAATTGCTAAATCACATGAATTTTTTAAAAACCGCCCACTACCTCGTCCAGCTGCGGTCTGTGTATATCCAGACTTAGTTCCTGTAGCTTACGATGTATTAAAAAATACAGGCATTCACATTGCTGCAGTAGCAACAGCTTTTCCTTCAGGACGACTTCCAATTGATTTAAAATTACGCGAAGTAGAATCTGCAATTCGTGCAGGTGCAGATGAGATTGATAT
>CAZPTV010000228.1:0-3955 GCA_964589335.1 uncultured Bacteriovoracaceae bacterium | reverse complement strand
CAAAAAGAAAAAGCCAAAGTTCAAGATATTAAGTCGAAAAGAAATCCATCAGAACCACAAAAAGATGTGCTTTTATATTTAATTCAAAACGCCCCGCTGGAAAATTGGGAGTCAGAAGTTCTGACAATCATTCGTAATGAAGCCTATTATTATGCTCCACAATGGCAAACTAAAATAATGAATGAAGGTTGGGCATCGTATTGGCATTCACGAATTATGACGGAAAAAGCATTAAAAGATAGTGAGTTGATTGATTTTGCTGACCATCATGCAGGTGTTATGGCAATGCAACCGGGACGTGTGAATCCATATAAAATTGGTGTTGAATTGTTCCGAGACATTCGTGACCGTTGGGATATGGGTCGATACGGTAAAGAATATGATGAATGCGATGATATCTATAAAAAGAAGCATTGGGATAAAAAACTTGGCAATGGCATGAAAAAAATATTTGAAGTCAGAAAAGTTTGTAATGATGTAACTTTTATTGATGAATACTTAACCGATGAATTCTGTGAACGCATGAAATTATATAATTACGCATTCAATCGCCGAACGAATCAATATGAAATCGTAGATCGAGATTTTAAAAAAATGAAAGACAAACTTTTATTTCAGCTGACCAATATGGGGCAGCCTTTCATATATGTGGCAGATGGAAACTATATGAATAAAGGTGAGTTACTTCTTTTACACAAACATCAAGGAGTCGATCTTGATGGAAAATGGACACGAGAAACTTTATGTAATATTGGAGAAATCTGGAGACGCCCAGTTAATTTAGAGAGCGAAGTCGAAGGTCAGAAAAAATTATTAACCTATTCACCTTCTCATACAAAGCCAGGGGTCGGTGAATTTACAGAAAAATTTCTTTAATTCGAATAGTTAAAATCAATATCATACCAATTTAGGTAATCAGGATTGACTGTGGGCATTGTTTCTCATATATGAGCTGCATGGTTAAATTCAGAAATCTCATTATTATTTTAGGACTTTTCATGGGAGTTGCTGTTATGGCCGACAGTCAAAAGAAAAAAGAAATCTGGGTCATGTTTGATCTGGGTGAAACCATTGTAACCTCTAATCACAATCACGATCAACAAACCGCAAAATTTCACTACCTTCCAGGTGCCCAAGATTATATTCAAAAAGTTCGAGAAAAAGGTTTCAAAACAGGTTTAATTGTAAATATTCCTGAGAGATGGGGAACGACAGAGCCTGAAAAAATGGCCATGTTAAAGAAATTTATTGTCGAAAGTTGGGACGATACGATTCCATTCGACTGGACTCCGTTTGAAGGACTGATTATTATTCCCATGTTCGATAAAGAGCGTAAACCTGCACCCGATTTGTTTTTAAAAACCATTGAATTATCTCATAAAAAGAATGCTGAATTTATGTATATGGGAGAAGATGATCAAGAAATTGCTGCAGCAAAAGCTTGCGGGATAGCATCCTATAAAGTAGGTACCGAGCCAGGTTTTTATATTTCCATAGATAAAATTGAGTCTTTTATTCACGAAAACCATAAATAACTCGCGCCCTTAGATGCATAATTTAAATATTATGGTTATGTGTAAAATCATGAAATTATTGTAGAAACGATTATTGTCAATATGCGTTAAATTTGATAACGCTATGTGACTTATGACTCCAAATGCAACTGCCGAATCTTTAGAAGAAGCACTTAGAAATATTACTTCGATTACGAATGAGCGCCTGACTATCGAGGCATTCTCTCAGCTTTCTGGACAGATGGCAGGTTATTCTTTTGTAAAAGTTGTCTGCGATCGAAGGCAAAACAAAGTTCATTTTATCAATAATGCTCGTTATTCATTTCATGCTGACTTTATTGCTGAAAATCTATTGGGAATTTCAAAAGATAAATTACATGCAAATATTGATGAATATAATAATCAATTTTATTTGAGCAGTGATCTTGATCGTAGATTTTTTCTTGGAATATTAGCGTACCATAAAAGAGCAGATAGAAAATTCATGACTCTAGAAACAGTAGAGATAGATAATATGAACTCTACGATGATTCTGGATTTTTTAAATCGTATTAAAGTATGGCTCGACCCGAGTGTGCCTGTTTTATTTAAACCCGCTAATCACATGCAAGAAACAACAATTAAAGATATTGATAATGTTCTTTTGCCAAGAATTTATAACCATGAATTATTTGCAACCGCTAGTTATATTCCATTAAATGCAGGATCAACAAGAGGTAGATTGCGTATATTTAAGAACGAGCAAGAATTTAAAAATGCTAAAAATACCGTTGATTGGTATGATATTGTAGTCATGCCTAGGGTGCCAGATGATATTCCTCGAATTGCTGGCATCATTAATTCACAGCATACAACGCCCCTGTCACATACAAATGTAGTAGCGACGGGTTGGAAAATTCCAAATTCAATTCAAATCGGTTTTCATGAAAATCCAGAAATAATTAAAATGGATGGAATGTGGGTCAATTATTCTGTAACGATGGATTCTGATCGAATTCAGATTGAAAAAATTGAAAGGCCTGTTGAGTTGGCGCAACGTCCACAATGGGCTGTGCAATCAATTCGTTTAGAAGAGCCTGAAACGATCAACACACCGATCGTTGAATTGAATCGTTTGAGATTGAGTGATCGCTTTAGATATGGCACAAAGGCTGCGAATTTAGGTGAATTATGTTATATTTTAGAAAATGGCAGTGAAAGACTTTTAGGCTTTTATCGAATAAAGCGTCCACCAAGAGCTAATTTATTGCCATATTTAGCTCGCTTTTTAAAAAAACCAGAAATTGCAGATGCTTCAGTTTTAGCGAAAGCATCACAAGAATTTTTAAGAGAAAAAATTCAAATTCCAAGAGGAATTGCGATTCCATTTTCTGTGATGCAAACCGTACTTGAGTCTTCACCTAAAATTCAACAAGCAATTGGAAAACTCAAAATGGCATTAGAATTAAATGCTAGAGAAATTGAGCCGCTTTGTCTTCAGCTGCAATTAATGATTCGCACGATTCGCATTCCAGATCAAATAAGAGATTATATCGATATCGAAATTGCTAATACTCTTGGAGGGGTATCTAGTTTTGTTGTGCGCTCTTCGTCGAATGCCGAAGATTTAGATAATTTCTCTGCAGCGGGTATGTATGAGTCGATCATCCATGTTGAAACTGCAGAAAAATTATTTCAAGCCATTCGAGATGTTTGGGCGTCTCAAGTATCTGCACGGAGCGTGCGTTTGCTCCAACAAGTTGGAATTTCTTTAGACGATTGTTATATGGGTGTGATTGTTCAAGAAGAAGTAAAAAGTGGAATGGGTGGTGTACTTGTAACAACAAATCCTATGAATCGAAGTGATTTTAGAAATGTGTATATTAATGTTTCTCCAAAATCAGCTGTGTCCGTTGTTCAAGGCGCAGAATTACCACTGCAATATTTATATAATACTGTTGAAGGTGGAGGACGCACGCTTTCAATTGGAGATGCTCGTGAAGACTTATCAGAGAATAAAAAAGAAATTCTTCAAGATCTTTCTTTTGTTGGACGATTATTACAATCTCATTTTTCAAAAGATTATACATTTTCAGCGCCATTAGATATTGAATGGGTTGCTTCGGACGCAGAAGGAACTTCAGCGATATCTATTGTTCAGCTCCGACCATATTCAAAATGAATCAAGCACTGTCTTTAAAAAAAGTTAGAATATATTTTGCATTTCAGTTTTGTTTTTCAATGTTAGTGTGGCTTCCTGTTTTTTACGAAATACAAAAGCATTATGGTTTGACGGATAATCAAATATTTAAAATACAAAGTATTTACTATTTATTCTTTTGCCTAATTGAAATTCCCACTGGTTTTATTGCGGATCGCTTTGAGTATAGGGTGAGTATGAAGATCGGTGCAATATTTCTATTTATTTCAAATATAATTGCCATAATCAGTCCAGATTATTT
>CAZPTV010000227.1:0-3990 GCA_964589335.1 uncultured Bacteriovoracaceae bacterium | reverse complement strand
AAATATTGATGCTACAGCAACTCAAGCAACTATAACAAAATCTATTTTAAGTAGCAATGGCACTGCAATTACAATTTGGAGTACTGTTACTTCAGGTCATCAAGGCTTATTTAAGTCTGAAAGAAATGCAGCTGGAGTTTGGTCAAAGCCTGCAACGGATTTAAATTATATTTCACTCGGAGCAAATTTAATTTCGAATTATGATGCAGCCATAAATGCTAATGGTGAAGCTGTGATTGCATGGATAGAAACAGACGGCGCTAATGATCAAGTTTTTAAAGCAGAGCGCGCTTCGAATGGTGTGTGGACCTATCCCGCAAATGCTTCTGATAATATTTCACCAAATGGAACAAATGCAGCGTCTTATTTAAGTGTTGCAATAAATAACTTAGGTGAGTCTATAATTACTTGGAAACAAAACGATGGAGCAACCGAGCAAATATATAAAGCTGAAAGATCAACCTCAGGATTATGGACCGTGCCTGCCAATGCAGCTGACCATATTTCTCCTTCAAATCAAAATGCAGCATATCCAAGAGCAGCCATTAACTCTAATGGAATAGGAATAATAACTTGGCAACAATTTGACGGCGCCTTCACTCAAATTTATATGTCTGAAAGGGCTGCAAACGGAACATGGACCAATCCTGCAAACTTAGCCGATAATATCTCTCCAGACGGAACAAATGCTAGCACACCAGAGGTTGTTTTAAACTCAAACAACCAAGCCGTTATTTCATGGTACCAAAATGACGGTGCATTCAATCAAATCTTTAAGTCCGAACGAGCAGCAAATGGAACTTGGATTAATCCTGCAAACTTAGCCGATAATATCTCTCCAGATAATTACGCTGTTTTATATTTTAAGTCTGCTATGAATTCGTCTGGACAAGCTATTTTAACATGGCAAGCAACTGATGGCACTTATAATTATATTTATAAAGCTGAAAGAGCAGCAAACGGCACTTGGACTTTACCCGCGAATCAGCTTGATTATATTTCTTTTAACGCTTCTGACGCTACTAATCCAAATGTCGATTTAAATAGCAACGGTGAAGCCATAATAAATTGGTATCAATCCGATGGCTTGAGAAATCAAATTTTTGTTGCCACACGAAATAATAGCGGAATATGGTCACTTCCAACAACTAATGACGGAATATTTACTTCCACTAAACGAGCAACACCAGTTTCATCTTATTATAGAAATAATAATATTTCCTACTTAGACAGTGGTGAAATTTTATTTAGTTATATCACCTACTCACATGGCGCATGTGTCAGTGAATACCGGCCTTAGGCATATTTTTCCTGATTTATGCCAAGTTTTCATTCTTTACTAAATTCAAACACATTCTTAACCGTAAGAGAGTATAAGGATGTAATTTACTTCGAGGAGAGTTCAATGAAAATATTTTCAACCACATTATTATTATCATTATTGATGAGCAATTCTTTTGCAGCCGATTCTGGACTGACAAACGGAACAACACTTGATCCGAGCGTTGTTCGCGTAAACCCCGGAAACTACGATTATATTAAACCCATTGAATTTGCAGGAAATACCTATGACCTACTCAATAAAGCAGCAGACCTGGAAGGCTTTATCACTGTAACGAAAGAAATGCTTGCATACTTAGAAGACCAAAGCAGACCGTTACCTAAAAATTTTCCATTATATTTAGATAAAAAAACACAAGACAAAATGAAAATCAGCAAAAAAAATACTGCACGCGCATTGAAAGAAATTTCAAAATTAGCAAAAATAAGTCTCGAGTATATCAATAAATCAGATCGCTCTCAGCAAGAAGAATTAGATCGAAAAGATGCTATTGTTCACATTTTAGAACTGAATTCGTCTTTAAATATGAAACTTCGCCGACCCATAGAAGATATGAATGTTCCTGAAGTTGTGAAAACAATAAAAGAAGGCTTGAAAAAAGAACATTACGGAATTCTTGCATCAAAACCCGCAACCAATTTAGAATCTACCGGAGAAAAAGACTTGAGTAAAGTGAACCCAATGGATTCAACATTCTGGAAAAAAACTACTGACATTGGATCTAAAGAACTTTTTTATGGGTTCAATCGAAAAGAAATGGTCACCACAAAAGATCAGGTATGTAAATACTCAGAAGCTAAACGTAGCTTTGGTAGCCACGCTGGGTTTGCAATCATGTGTGGAGATTACGAAGTAAAAGTAAAATTCTCTGACTTTCACACTGAACCATTTAATAGTAGAATGTTTTGGTCACTGGGATTCGATACACAAGCCACTGACTACGCTAAAGGATTTAAACTTGAATATGATCGAAGAATTTTTACAGAAATTAATGAACGAAAAAAGATCATCTCAAAAATCAAGTTACCTTCTGTAATCCCAGACGTAAAATTGGATATGATTACAAAACAAGTGGATGCTTTTAAATTCATTAAAGCTGCTAAACTTAAAGACGGCAGTACAATTGATCGAGAAGGTTTACGAAAATTAATTACTAAAAAAATGAAGGATTGGGATTACAAACATTTAAAAGATTCTGATTTTCTACCAGACGGTGAATCAAAGATAGAATATCTAGAATTCGTTCAAGCCCAATTTCAACATGACAGCGACAATGAACATTCCATTGGTCCTTGGGAATCCAACGAATTAGCACACGATGATCGCAGAGAAATGAGAGGAATGGCAATCCTTGGCGGTTGGTTGAATATGACTTCAATGCGATTTGATGATGCAAGATTATATATGGTAAAAAAGAATGACACTTATGAATTGCTTCATCGATTTAATGAATTGGGGACCGGACTCGGGCAGGCAAAAAATCTACTCAATCAATCCGCTACAAATCCAAATGAACTTCCTTGGAAATTCACAACGAAAGCAACTGGAGCTGATGGAAAGCCTTCGATTGAACTTCTAGAATACAAACCTGTAACTGACATTTCTGCATTCGATAAACTAACCGTTGACGACGCAAAGTGGATGGCACGTTTAATTGCACAACTTTCTGAAGATCAAATTAAAACTATATTAATTGCATCTGGCATGCATTCTGAATATGTTAAACTTTATCTTGAAAAATTAATCAGCCGACGAGATGGCCTAATCAAAGACTTAGGTCTTGACTCTGAGTTTCAAGTTTACAGAAAAAAATTAAATAAAACATTTAATTATGACCCTAAAAAAGACGGACTCATGAGCGTTACACTTTTTGATGGTCAAACAGTAACAGCTCCTGCGGGGCCAGGCGTAATCGTAAATGGTGTATTAGAAAGTCCTGAACTTAACGAAGAAAAATAATATTTTTCTTTAAAATTGAATGCTGTAGTGATTAATTCACTACATGAATGACTCTATTTTATCAAAGGCATTTGAGATTGCAAATCGTGTCCACTCAGATCAAAAACGTTCCGATGGCATTACTCCATATATCAGTCATCCATTAGCCGTTGCTTCTTTAGTTTTTCGTTTTGGTGGAAATACAGAGCAAGTTGCTGCTGCACTCTTACATGATACTCTGTCTTCTCAACCCCATGACTCGATTGCCAAACAATTCAATTTTAAAATAGCTGATCTGGTATACGGCTTTGCAGATCCCGTCCCCCCTGAAAATGGTTATCGCACCATAAAAGATGAGAAACTTGCTTACTTAAATAAAGTAAGTGAATCCAGTATTGAGCAAATATTACTTTTTGCATGTGAAGAATATGATGAATTATTAGATGCATACCACGTAAAAAAGTTTGCTCAAAAACCATTTAATGGAGAAGAAATTACCAAGCAAATGAATCAAGCATGGTACTTTAGAGAATGTTTAAAAGTTATAAATGATAATTCAAATAAGAATAATGGTTTAAAACGACTCTCGGTACAGTTTGCATATATTTTAAAAGCCTATCTTGAATTAGTTTTTGAAGGCAACCAAAGTAGTTTGCGTAATCTTTAATATTGTTTGTAATTATTTTCATAATACGAGATAAATATTATAT
>CAZPTV010000226.1:0-3993 GCA_964589335.1 uncultured Bacteriovoracaceae bacterium | reverse complement strand
CAACCATCATTCCAGAGGGAAACCCAGGAATTGAAAAATTTAGTGTTTGAGGAGAACGTTTTGAAGTATTGTTCAGCGGGTCTTTTGGACCATTTATTTCTACTTTTTTAGGTAACCCTTCAATGAGCTGTTTTCGAAGCATGATGAGATGGTTTTGATTCTTAGAAAGATTAAAATGACCCCACTCAATTGCAGTTGTGAATGAAGCAATTAGCGGAACGGGAATTGTGCCCGGACGAACACCGGATTGTTGTGAAGATCCAAAAATTAAATTTCCAAGTTTTGGTTTACGATTGTTGAATTTTTCACCAAGGATAATTGCTCCAATGCCTTTAGGTGCTCCAATTTTATGACCACTGATGCTGACCAAATCTACGCCGAGTTCAGTCATTGAAAAGGGAACTTTTAAAAAGGATTGAACGGCATCTGTGTGGATCAAGGCATTTGGGTGAAATGATTTTAAATTTTTTGAAATTGATTTTAAATCTTGTAATGTGCCTACTTCGTTTTGTGCATGATGAATGCTGAGTAAGCGTACTCTTTTTTCTAAGCTTTGATTGAAGTGTGTAGGGTCTAGAAAACCTTCTGAATCGACTTTGAGAAATGTTACGGGAGCTTTTAAATGTTGGAGGGCTTCAATGGTTTTTTTTGTAGCGTCATGCTCATTGACGGTCGTTAGAATCTGACCTTCATTGTGTGAAATGAGTTGAGAGATTTCTTGTTCAATGCCGCCCAAGGATCCCCAAATTGCAAGGTTGTTAGATTCAGTTCCTCCTGATGTGAAAATCACATTATTAGGAATGACGTTAAAAATTCGAGCAATGCGTTCTTGGCAATCTTCAAAACATTCGAGTGCTTTTCTTCCGAGGAGATGGGTGGAAGATGGATTGCCAAAATTTAAACGGCTTATTTCTATATATTTTTCAAGCGCTTCGGGAAGAACGGATGTTGTTGCAGCATTATCAAAATAGACGATTTTATTTTGGGTATTCATGAATGTTAGTGTCTTATCTTAAAACGATGATTTCGAAAAGGGTGTGCTTATTCTTTTCACGCACCAAGTCAGGCAATGTTTAACCTTTTTACATCTATGTGTTGATAGACTTTTCACCTGGTGTATAATCTTTAATAAATGCCGTAATTAGATCAGGAGGAATACACGTGATTAACTGGGAAGAGCTAAAACATATACACGTTGTGCGCAAATTGGAAGAAATCATGGGCAGCTGGTTTGGCGCCGATCTATTTTTTATTGATGAAAAAGGACAGTTTGCGTCTTGGGTACCTGGTGAAAAGCGTGAATTCAAAAATAAGATAAATACACTTTTGAATAATTCACCTGACGGTCAACGTTTGATTCAAAAAATGGCTACGAATGGAACAGAGAAAGCTTTTAAAGCAGAAGCGTCGAATATTGTTTCGAATGGAATTTTGGGTCCGGAGAAGTGCCTGATTTCCAGGATCGTAATCGGGAATGACTATTTAGGTGGTGTTCTTGCTTATCCGATCCTGGAATCAGATTTATCTGCAGCTGAAAAAAACAAAGTTACAGATGGAGCTAACAACGCTGAAATTAATGCGGCTGAAGCTGAAAAAATAATTGGGAACTTAAAACCAATCAAAGGTCGGGATATGGATTATTTTCGACAATTGGTTGATCTCGTTTCTCAAGAAGCAATTACTTTTCACACTGAGATCTCTTCTCGAGAAGCTCGAATTTCAGCATTAAATCAAGAGTTGGGAACACGCTACCGTTACGATAATATGATTGGTAAGTCTAAACCGATGCAAGATTTATATGCATTACTAGATAAGATTAAAGCTTCCGATTCAACTGTTTTGGTTCAGGGTGAAAACGGAACCGGTAAAGAACTGATCGCTAAAGCGATTCATTTTAATTCTCCCAGAAGTGAAAAAGCATTTATTACAGTTAACTGTTCTGCGTTTAATGAAAATCTTTTGGACTCAGAATTATTTGGTCACATTAAAGGTGCATTTACTGGCGCAGTAAAAGATAAAAAAGGATTATTTGAGGCAGCAGATAAGGGTACGCTATTCTTAGACGAAATCGGGGATATGTCTCTAGCTATGCAGGTTAAGTTATTGCGTGTTTTGCAAGAGGGAACATTGACTCCAGTGGGTTCTACAGAACAGAAAAAAGTAGATGTGCGAGTAATTGCAGCTACTAATAAACCACTAAAGGAAATGTCTGAAAATGGTGAGTTTAGAGAAGATTTATATTATCGAATTAACGTTATCAATGTGGTGGTTCCTCCACTACGTGATCGCAAAGAGGATATTCCTATTCTTGTAGATTTTTTTGTGGATCGTGGTTGCAAAGAAAAAGGAATGCCATTAAAGCAATTGGCAAAACGCTGTTTAGAAAAAATTTACGACTATCCTTGGCCGGGAAACATTCGTCAGTTAGAAAATGAAATTGAGAGATTGCTCGTTTTAGCCGGTGATGATCCTAAAATATCGGCTGATATTTTGTCGGCTCAAATCAAGGATTGGGGCGAGAAGGCTAAAGTTCAAGGAGTTCGCATACAAGGCAAATTGAAAGATGCATTAGAAGAACTTGAAAAGCTTATGATCAAAGAAGGGTTGAAGAGAACGAATTGGAATAAATCTCGTTTGGCAAAAGAACTTGGAATATCTCGTGCTGGCTTAATTATGAAAGTAGATAAATACGGGCTTGATAAGCGTAAAATTGCAAGAGCTGCAGCTGAAAAAGAAGCGGAAGAGGCAGAGTAAGAATAAGAATTCGAAGTATAAATCAATCTAGCCGGTATTATCAGTAGATTTCATATGTTTCAAAACTTCTTCAATGGCTTTTTTGTCGTTCAATGAATTGCGTGTACGAAGATGATCTAGAATTTTATTCCGAGTTTCGACTGATCTATTTTGACCCACTTTAAATTTACTTCGTATTGATTCGATTTTGAGTTCAAGAATAACGAGTGAATGGATGCTCGCTTTATATGTTTTAGACTCAGGGTTTATGAATTCAAACTTACCTTCTGGTTGATACTGTTGCATCATTTGAGTTAAAAGTTTTGAAATTTCCATTGGGTTTATTATTTTTTTAACAGAGCAGTCTAATTCTACATAAAGATAATAAGAAGTAGCAGCGCCCGCATATTTTTCTTCAACCCAATAAGATGGAATTGTACAGAGAAACTCATGGAAAATGACTAAAGCTTTTTCAGAATCAAGATCAGGAATTTGCTCGTCCGAGCTAAGAAGATGAATATATATTTTATCTGAAATAAAAATCGGGTTGAAAATTCCAACTTTGGGACGACTACTTTGAGACCAAGTTATCAGTTCACAATATTTTTGAGACTGAATAAATTTAAATATTTCGTCGTTTGAATTTGCATTATAATACGGATAAAATTTCATAATAATTTTATAGCAGCGCAGAAATCACAATGCAACAAGTCGTAAGAGTTTAATTTTGCGTTAAGTCTTTGATTTAAAGGTTGATAGAGTTGGTTAAGTTTAGGTAAAACAAGTACATGAAATCAAAAAATCCAACAGAAATTTTAAAATCAAAAAATCGAGAAGCATTTGAATCTGGCGGCCGCGACCGTTTAGAAAAACAAAAAGCTCAAGGCAAGCTAACTGCACGAGAACGAATAGAAACTTTACTAGATGATGGCAGTTTTGTTGAGCTCGATCGTTTTGTTACGCATAGAAATGAAGACTTTGGATTAAAAAAAATATTAGGAGATGGAGTTGTTACTGGTTTTGGAAATATTCACGGTAGAAAGGTTTATGTTTTCTCACAAGATTTTACCGTTTATGGAGGATCGCTTAGCGGAGGGCATGCGACAAAAATTTGTAAAATAATGGACCTTGCGTTGAAAGCAGGTTGTCCGGTGATTGGACTAAATGATTCAGGTGGAGCTCGTATTCAAGAAGGTGTGGAGTCTCTGGGTGGATATGCTGAAATTTTTTGGAGAAATACACAGGCGAGTGGAGTTGTAC
>CAZPTV010000225.1:0-4012 GCA_964589335.1 uncultured Bacteriovoracaceae bacterium | reverse complement strand
GGGACCGTTGAATCAATTTACGTTCCATATTGCTGTGAAAAATGCAGCACAGAATTATTAGGCCTTTACCGAACGGCTGATTTAGTTAAAAACGGACTTAACGTTCCAGATGCAAAGTGTTCGAAATGCGGCGGTATTGCTCGTTTTGATGATATTCCTGAAGAATACTTTGGATTCCTTCAAAAATGAGCTCGATTTTTTGCCACAGTAATAATGAACTCGATTTGAGTTTTTTCAAAAAAATTTCAGCTGAAATAGGTTTTGAATTCACTCAGTGTAAAACGATCGATGATCTGTGTGCAAAAATTTTAAGTGAACCAAATTCCATAATCGTTGTGGATACGAATACAGAAGATCAATTTCGAAAATTTGACTCAGCTCTAAGTCAAAAAATTGGGCTTTATAACCCTGTTTTACATTCAAACTTAATGTTTTTTATCTGTGATAAAGATCTTTATGATTCTGTTTATCACTTGGATAGTGAAGTATTCGGAGTATTTCTGCCTCGCCGTTTTAATGATGAAAATGTACATACAATCGCACAATTGATTATTTCAGATCTTAAAAATAAAGATTATACGATTAACCGATTTTTAAGTAGTGATGCAAAAATACAAAAATTTCAAATTAAGAAATCAATTGAAAAGCAAGGCATCGTAGATTCAATACGCGACCATCTGATTCAACTTGGCTTTAAAATTAGAGCCGCTGCAACGATATCGGTATCTGTTGATGAATTGATCATGAACGCAGTTTTTGATGCTCCCGTAGATGAGACGGGCCAATACATCTATTTAAAAACCCCTAGAAATAAACTCATCGAAATGACTCCTGACAAGTACGTAGATTTCTCAATCGGTTTCGATGGAATCAATCTGGCCATTAATGTTACGGATCACTATGGTTCATTAGAAAAGCGAAAACTAATCAACCATATTGGCAAAAGCTACCAGAATGAAGAATATAAAATAAAAACATCTGTCTCCGGCGCAGGAATTGGTCTCTCTAATGTTTATAGAAATTGTTGCGGGTTAATTTTCGAATGTGATTCTTCTGTGTTTACAAGCGTTACTATTCTATACAAAAAAACAACCTCCTTTAAAGACTTTAAGGATCAATTTCGATTTCTATCCACGCATCACTATTACTCAGTAATCTAATCATCATGAAGAAATTCATATTAGCATCAACCTCACCCAGACGAATTCAAATGCTTAGAGATTTAAATATTTCTTTTACATCTAAAGGGTCAAATATCACTGAAAAAAAAAGGCCCAAAGAAACTCCAATCAAATACGTTAGACGATTAGCTCTTGAAAAATCTAAAGCGATTATCGAAAATTCAAACATTAAAAACGTCGTAGTATTATCCGCAGACACAATTGTCGTTCATAAAAATAAAATATTAGAAAAGCCAAAAACAAAAAAACATGCAATGAAAATGCTTGAACAACTTTCTGGCAAAACGCACTTTGTCTTAACGAGTTGGTGTTGGGCTTTAAATCAAAACGGTAAAATATATTTTCACATTAAAACATGCAAAACATCCGTTACCTTTTCAAAGAAAAATTCTAAATTTTGGAATTGGTATTCGAACACAAAAGAACCGATGGATAAAGCGGGGGCTTATGCAGCACAGGGCATAGGTATGAGCTTTATTAAACAAGTTCGTGGTTCTTATTCAAACGTTATCGGCTTACCTATTTGCCAAGTTTTAGAACATTATAAAAAAATAACGACGAAGGATCTCATTGAAGAGTTTAAATAGCATTTCTGAAAATTACGCAGAAATAATTGATACGATTAGAGGCGCCTGCTTTCGCTCTAAGCGAAAAGTAGAATCCGTCCATTTAATGGCCGTAAGTAAATTGCAAAGTATAGAAACCATCGAGTTTGCATATAAACTTGGAATCCGAGATTTTGGTGAAAATTATGTTCAAGAGCTCGTTAAAAAAAGACAAGAACTCTACTCAAAAATGCCAGACATAAAATGGCATCTCATCGGTAACTTGCAATCAAACAAATCAAAACTAGCTCTTGAAAATGCTGATTCAATTCAGAGCGTTCATTCAATAGAACTTGCAGAAGAGCTCGCAAAAAAATGCAGATTACTTGAAAAAAAATCAAAGTACCCGATTTTTCTACAAGTTAACATTGAACATGAGGCATCTAAATCTGGGTTTGACCCAGAAAAAATTCCAGAAGCTGCCTCTAAAATAAGAAAGCTTCCTGAACTAGAAATCAAAGGTCTAATGTGTATTCCTGAACCAAAAGAATATGCCAACGAAATGCGACCCGTTTTTCAAGCCCTCAAACAAACTCTAAGTTACATTGAAGAGGATAAGCCTTTAGAATTAAGCATGGGAATGAGCGATGACTTTGAAGTTGCTATTGAGGAAGGCGCTCATTGGATTCGTGTAGGACGGCGTTTGTTTGGCGACAGACGAAATTCCCGTTAAATGAATCCCCCTCCATATATCTTAAAAATTCAAAATGGCGTTCGAATTAAAATTTACATACAACCCAATGCAAAGAAACCAGGATTAGCAGGACTGCATGGCGATAGCCTTAAAATTAAGGTTAGTTCACCCCCCGTTGATGGGGCTGCCAATGAATCGCTTATATTATTTTTTCATGAGTTACTGAAATGTCCCAAATCCTCTATTAATCTTGTTTCAGGACACACAAATCGAAACAAAGTTCTTGATATTGTAGGGGTCGACGTTGCATTCTTGTTAAAGAAACTCAACATAAAATAAAATGGCAATCTATCAATACCAAGAAATATCTTCGCAAGACTTAATGCAACTTTCGCGCATACAGACTGCCGTACTCATGCACGTAGGTCCAATGGAAAGTCATGGCCAACACCTCCCTCTTGGTACCGATCCACTAATGTCTGCAAAATTTTGTGATCACATAGCACAACGACTACAAGAAAAAATGAACCAATGGAATTTTTTAATTTTTCCTCCAATTATCGCGGGCTGTGACACTCTCATCAATCCCGGTGGCATTGAAATTAAGCAAAGCACTTTCAAAGCTTATCTAAATGACTGTATTTTACACTTAGTTAAAGATGGCTTTAAAAACATTATTATTATTTCAGCACATGGCGGTCCAAGACACCTCGTGGTTATTGAAGAACTTTCTGAAAAATTTAGATGGCGGCATAAAGCACGCGTGATCAGCGCAACCTCAAATCTTTTACTCGATATTATTGGAGGTGATTTTCGAAATAAAATTATTACACGTTTAGAAGAAATTGGCTGCTCACTGAACGACGAAGAAAAAAAATCACTAAAAAATGATATCCACGGCGGTATCATGGAAACTTCAATGATGCTTTACCTACATCCTCACTTAGTAAAACCAATCTATAAAACATTAAAACCAATATTGATTGACCGCTTATGGAAAATGAATAGAAAAAGCGGCAAAACAATTGGTGCAGGGTTAGGCTATTTAGGTTCCCCAGAGTTTTCAAAACCTGAAATAGGAAAAGCGATCTTAGATGTAAGCTTTGAAGTCCTCATACCAAAAATTGAAAAACATCTGAACGGCGAAAATAACCATAAAGATTTTAAATCAAAATTATATTACATTCCATTTCTTCGCACTGAATTTAAATGGATACTGCTACTGGCCATTTACGCGGGGATATTTGCATTATTATGGGGCCTGATGATAAGGGGAATGACGGAGGTCATTGGAAAATGAATCAAAGTCTAAAAGGAAAAAAATTTTTAATCGTAGGTGTTGCTAATGAAAGAAGTATTGCTTGGGGTATTGCTCAGTCATTACACCGTGAAGGCGCTGAACTTGCATTTACTTATGTGGGCGAAGCACTTGAGCGTCGCGTACGTCCTTTAGCTGAATCCATTGGTGCAAAATTTATTTTACCTCTCGACGTTCAAAGCGATGATCAGATTACTAATGCATTTAAACAATTAAGCCCATGGGGCGAACTACATGGACTCGTACATGCCGTTGCGTTCGCAGATAAAGCAGA
>CAZPTV010000224.1:0-4031 GCA_964589335.1 uncultured Bacteriovoracaceae bacterium | reverse complement strand
CTTCAACATAATGGTGATGAAACGTTTCGTCTCGTGAGTCCAAGGCAGTATCTGCTAATAATATTTTAATTCGAACTCTCATTTCATTTTCTTTAATTCTTACATTTTTTTCTAAAATACGTAAAAAATTTATACCTTGAATAGTTTTATAATCGGCAGTTTCTCTAAAATTATTTTTTGATTCAATCAATTCATAATCAGATTCAAGTAAAAAATCTTCAATAAAATGAAAGGCGTGCATTGCATCGTCTCGACGATTCGCTCTCTTAAGATTATTTACATCGTCGATGTATCCAAGAAAGATAGCAATTTCCATGGTAGAATCGTTGCCATTTTTTGAATAAAGCTTTTGGTATTCTGGATAAGTGACTTTTGTATTTTCGTATTTTGTAATGGTGCCCACAGTTTTATACAAAATATCTTCAGAAGCATCCGCGAGGGGGCAGCCTGCTTTATACGGATCCCAGAAATACCAGAAGTCATCTTCGGTATCATAGTGCTCGTCTGTACATGTGTTTTTTTTGCCGACCATTCCATGTTGATAAATTGTTAATGGATCGATTGGTAATACGAGTGGAACTTTGCGAATGTCTTTTGAACGAAATACTGCTTTATTAAAAACGGAAGTGGCAGAGTAGTGGTATGAAATTTCATGAAAAGGGTTAGAAGTCCCATCTGGAATTGTCGTCACTCCTGTGATTCGAACTTGTGATGACTCTCCTAAAACACCTTGGGCACCAAATGAATCGATAAAGGACTCAGATTGTAAAATACCCATTAAATGGTCTGTCTGTGTATTAATAGCTGCGAGTATATTTTCTTTTTTCTGCGGATGAATTTTTAAGCTTTGAAGTGTAAATTTCTTAGAACGTATGTGAATTTTCCCATCAAACTCAAGTTTTGCTTCTGTCGAATTCGGACCATAATAGGAAAATGCAAAAGGTGAAACAAAGGTTGATACAAGTATAAACATCGATAGTAGTGTTTTCATAACGCATCACATAACATTTATTGCGATGCGTTTCAAATGCTAATTTATTAAAAAGAATATCAATAATTTTAATAACTTACTTGTTTTGCATGCAATCGATTTCGCGACAATGCATTTCGTGGTTTTCTTTAGTACAAGCAGATTTTGTAGCTATTTCCGCTTCAATCTTTGTTGGTCCAAAGGATTCATATGATTTACCAAATGCCGAGACATTACAGTAGTATGCTTTTGGGTTTTGTTCATTTTGAGTTTGATTTGCAGAACCACCCAGAATTTGTTTGCCGCCAATACTAATATTTATCGTTTTTTGATTTGAATTTATAGGTTGGTTTTGTGGAGGGGTTGTACCCGCTGAACGCTTTCGTTCTTCCCAAATTTTCATTTCTTCGCGTCTTGCTTTTTCATCTTCTCGATATTTATTTTGTCCTTCACTATAACCAGATTTATATCCTTTTTCTGCGAGTATACGAAGGTCTTCTCGGCAGCGAGATGCAAAACTAGAGTTCATATTTTCATTTTTTCTTCCGTCTTGCATTCCAATCTCATAGCCAGCCTGTTCATTGCACAGCTCGGGGTCGAATCCGCCGGGCTTCGGTCGCTCACGTTGTGGAACTTGGCTACCACAAGAAAGTATAAAAAATATTGAAATCAAAAATAAACTTTTCACAATGCCTCCGCATCAAAAGTATCAGGGTTTGCCATTTTCCATGGGCGAGAAAAATTTACAGGTAGTTCATCAGAGAGTAAAGATCCAGGTTTGATATGCTGGTAAAGTTCTCCATAATGCTTAACTTCAGTAAGACTGATTCGCTTCATAATATGCCATGGTCGAAGTTCACTTGGATGAGTCATCCCTGAAGCGCCTAAAATTTCTAAAAAACTATGTACAGTATTTTTTTGAAAATTTGCAACTCGATATGATTTATCATTTACATCAAGTCCAGCGATTAATTCAGGTTTTTGCGTTGCAACCCCCGTTGGACAAGTGTTTGAGTTACAACGAAGTGCCTGAATGCAACCAAGGGCAAACATCATTCCACGTGCAGAATTGCATAAATCGGCGCCAAGAGCTATTTTTTGAGCAATTGCAAAGCCAGTTGTAATTTTTCCAGAGGCAATCAATTTAATTTTATTGCGCGCATTGATTCCAACCAATGCATTATGAATAAATGAAATTGCTTCATTCAGAGGTGTTCCGACGTAATTTGAAAACTCTAGGGGTGCCGCTCCAGTTCCACCTTCAGCACCATCGACAGTAATAAAATCTGGATATGTATTTGTTTTTAACATTGCTTTGCAAAGTGCAAGAAATTCTCTTCTTTTACCAAGGCAAAGTTTAATGCCGATTGGCTTTCCATTACTTAACTCACGCAATTGTGAAACAAATTCCATCATACCAATTGGATTCGAAAATGCAGTATGTGAGGGGGGAGAAAGTACGTCTTTTCCCATTGCAACTCCACGAATTTCAGAGATTTCTTTTGATACTTTAGCTGCAGGTAAAATGCCGCCGTGGCCTGGTTTAGCTCCTTGAGAGAGTTTGATTTCAATCATTTTTACTTGTGGCAATAATGCTCGCTTACGAAATTCTTCTGGACTAAAATTTCCTTCAGGAGTTCTTGCACTAAAATAACCAGTTCCAATCTGCCAAGTAATGTCACCACCATTTTGTAGATGGTATGGACTCAAGCCACCTTCACCTGTGTTGTGATAAAAGTGCCCTATTTTGGCGCCAAGATTTAATGCTAAGATCGCATTTTTACTTAATGATCCATAACTCATGGCGGAGATATTAAAAATCGCCGCTGAGTAAGGTTGTTTACAATCAGGGCCTCCGATCAATATGCGAGGACTTTCTTTTAAAATGGGTTTCGGTGCAAGGGAATGGTTTATCCATTCATAGTCAATCGCATAGACATTTATTTGAGTTCCAAAAGGAAGCGTGTCTAATTGATTCTTTGCTCGCTGATATACAACCGATCTTTGCTCTCGATTAAAAGGCATTCCGTCACGGTTAGATTCAACAAAGTACTGATTAATTTCAGGACGAATGGATTCAAAGAGATATCGAAAGTTTCCGAGAAATGGAAAATTCTTTCGTATTGAGTGTTTGTTTTGAGTCATGTCTATAAAACCAATCAATATGATTGGGCCTAGCAAAATCATCAGCTTCCAAGCTTCGCTCCAAAACTGAGAAAGTCCAAATACGGTTAGGATTGATAGAATGCTAAAAGCAATAAATGTGCGTCTCATAGTGAGTATTAATTTTACCTAGATTTTGTAAAATTTGTAGACGGCAGTTTGGTCCTAAACACAGAGTAGTCAGTTAAAAATGAGTATCAAAAAAAGAGGGTTCTATGAATGCCATAGAACCCTCTTTGCTCTCTCATACAATAATTTTTTAAATTATTCGCATTTTAATTCTTCAGCAGTAAATATTCCATAAGGCTTTAATATATCAAAAACAGTTGCGCGTAGAGTGTCGATATTCATTTTTGTCTTGAAACGATCATCGATACTCGTTTTAGCTAGGATTTCACTGTTGATTGATGGGTCACAAATTTTTGATTTAATTTTAGCAACCACATAGTTTTTTACATCCAACTTAGACTTCGGTCTGTCGAGTTTATTGAAAAAGTTCGTCCACGAGTCCGCTGTTTTTTCTGCAGAAAATGCGTAATGGCCTAATCCCTTTACGGTGTTCCCTAATTCACGCATCATATCTTCTACTTTCCAAGTCGATGCAGATGCCTGACCTCGATTGATGATTAAGTCAACTGCTCGACCCAATCTAATTTCATGAAAACTAAATGGATCATTTGTAGCATCATCGCGTGAACATTCAGCTGAAGTTGCGGAATCAGACATGTCGAGTGCTTCTTCATCTGTGCAAAACCAATTTGTGAATTTTGGAGCTGCCCCTAAATAACCGTATGCAATCGCCATCGTGTCATAAGAACTGATGCGATCTAAATATCTATAACCACGACCTAAGTATTCCATAATCGATCGAGATACTTTTCCAAGTTCAGGCTTATCC
>CAZPTV010000223.1:0-4043 GCA_964589335.1 uncultured Bacteriovoracaceae bacterium | reverse complement strand
CATTACCGAAGTAGCCACGGAAATACCACGTTGCTTTTCAATTTCCATCCAGTCTGAAGTTGTGTGACGTTGACTTGCTTTTGCTTTGACTGCACCGGCAAGGTGAATTGCACCGCCATATAATAAGAGCTTTTCAGTAAGCGTAGTCTTACCGGCGTCGGGGTGCGAAATAATTGCAAATGTTCTTCGTCGTGTTATTTCTTTATTTAAATCAGTCATGAGTTATAGCGGTGTATCAGATTTTTGCTCTTGAATCCAGAGTCTCCAGATCCAATATAATAAAATTGCAACTACCATTAAACCCATTGTCAAGCCTATCCATATTCCTTGTATTCCATAATTCAGTTTAAAACATAAAAATATACCTATAGGTAATCCAATGATCCAGTGTCCAATAAAGTTAGCAATCATTGAAGATCTGGTATTTCCAGTGCCACGAATTACACCTGCTCCAATGACTTGAGTCGAATCAAAGATTTGGAAAAAAGCTGCAAGAATAATTAAACTTTTTGCCGTCGCAATTATATTTTCATGATTTGTAAAAAGTTTCAAAATTGGCGTTAGAGCTATAAATAAAATAGCACCTATAAATGCCATTAAAATTAAACCAAGTTTAAATGCACTATTTCCTCGTAATATCGCGAGCGGCTTGTTGATTTCACCTATTGCATTGCCAACCAATACTGAGGCGGCTGAGCTTAATCCAAGTGGTATCATAAATGTAAAGCTAGCAATTTGTAATACAATTTGATGTGCAGACAAACTAACTGCACCAAGTTTTCCTGCAATGAAAGTGCTTAATGCAAAAACACCGACCTCAAGCAATAGTTGAATTGAAGTTGGAATTCCAATACGAATAATCTCTTTCATTTTTGAAACTTGAGCTTTGAATGAATAATTTTTCCAACTACGACCATTTTTAGCATCAAATACAAACATATCTACAACTAATAATACAGTCATAAATACTCTTGATATATTTGTTGCGTATGCAGAGCCTTTTACGCCATAAGCAGTAAATCCAAAATTTCCAAATACAAGAACATAATTCGCAATGGCATTCAGAATATTTGCAATGATGATAATGATCATTGCTGATTTGATTCTTTGATATGCTTGTAAATATTTTTGTACGAGTAAATAAATAAGAAATAAAGGCAAGCCCCATGCAAGAACTTTTAAATACTCGTTTGTATGAAAAAGAATATTTTCTTCAATATTAAATAGTCTTAAAAAGAGCACACCGTTTTGAACAAGAAAAATAATAGGAAAAGAATATGCGAGTATGATTAAAAAACCATTCCATAACCAGTGTTTGCACTCATCCCATTTTTTAGCTCCGACGTCTTTTGAAACAAGATAATCTAGACTTGAAGCAATTCCAATTCCAGTAACAAAACAAACTGAAAATAGCGATGTACCTAAAGAAACTCCACCGAGTGCCTCAGGACTAATACGTCCAACAAACATGGTATCTACAATTTGCATGACCATGCCAGCAATCATTCCGATTGAAATAGGAATGCCAAGCTTTAAGAGGTTTCGTGTTTCAGTGTTTTTTGACATGGTTATTTAGTGTATCTGGTATTGCGTTAAATTGTCCAGATCTAATGCTGAATTTTTCATAGTATTACAAATATATAGTTTAGCTAAAGGTCTAATGTCGAAAGTTATGACAAACTTTACACCGTTTGTTTTTACTGTGTTTGTTATGCTGTGTTTGTTTTGCTGTGATTGCTTTGATTACAAAAAATACATTGGTCTTGGCATGGTTACCGTATTTAAAATATTTGTTTAAAATATATATTTATATTCTTAAATCATATTGCCCCTAATTTTTAGGCATTCGAATTGCAATAGCGCTACACGATGGTAAAGAAACAATTCTCTTTTGAATTCAATAAAAAATTCAAAACTGCGCATGGTGGAAAATTTGCTCGCGGCAAACGCAAATGTGCCCGTCCCATAACAACAAAAGAACCAATGCATATTGTTTTAAAATCATCAAAAGCTTGCGGGCAGTATAATATGTTACGAAAAGTGAATTTAATTTGTGTTGAGAACGTTGTGCGCTATTACGCTAAGATAAATTATATCAAAATTTACAACTACGCGAATGTGGGAAATCACCTTCATATTCTTGTGCGTACAAAGTCACGTGAAGGGTTTAAACGATTTTTAAAAACAATCACTGCACGAATTGCAGTGATTGTAACTGGTGCTAAGAAAGGAACAGCGTTTGGAAAATTCTGGGACGATCTTGCTTTTACTCGAATTGTAAAATGGGGACGCGATTACGTCGGCACACAATTATATTTAACAAAGAATTTATTTGAAGGTGACGGAATTGTAATGGAGTTAGCATCTGGTGGATTTCGGAGGTTTTATATTTGAGATTAAAACACTGAAGTCGTATTGATGATTCATTTGAACTACAATATTGTACTCATTGGTCATTTTTGTTAATATTAATTATGAAAATAACTTCACTAAGAATAGCTAATCTTCAAGATTGTAAAAATATTTTTCAATTAATCAATGAACTTGGCTATAACTTGAAGTACACTGAATTCAAAAAATGCTTTCTTAAGATTTTAAAATCTAAACACCATGGAATTCTTGTTGCAAAGAATGTTTCATCTATTGTTGGATTTTTATCATACTCTTTTAAATTACAACTACGGTTGGGCGGTATGAGTATGGAAATTGACGAGCTCATTGTATGTCATTCACATCGAGGTCAACGAATTGGATTTCGCCTATTGAAACATGCGAACAAAATCGCCCGAAATCTTCACATCAAGCGTGTCACTCTTTCGACCAATCGAGAGCGAGAAAGTTACAAACGAGGATTTTATTTAAAATCAGGTTTTAAAGAAGTGAACTCTGCGCTTTTCCGTAAAAATATCTAGCTATTCAATGCTAGATTTTCAATTTTTCTAATTACTTACAAAATTTGACGCCTGCGCATATTTCGTGCAGAAAATTTTTCCCAGTACTACATTGACTTACGCATAACTTACGCATAGACTGTTTTTATGGGAAACAAGATAAAATCAGCAAAAAACAAAGGAAATTTGAAGATTTTAAAGAATCAAAACTCAAACCAACCTGCCCCTGTAGAGGCTCCCCTCACTCCAAAGCAAAAAGCCATGCTCGACTTCATTCAAGAGCACAATGCCTTAAAGGGCTACTCACCTTCACAAAAAGAAATTGCTACACACTTTGGATTTAGTTCCCTAGGAACCGTTCAAAACTATCTTGTTCGTTTAGTTCGTGGAGGTTTTTTACAGAACTCCTGGAACGCAAAACGAGCCATCACACTCGCAGAAAAAACTTCATCACTTTACTCACACAACCACGAAGCCTCATATAGAGATTCGAGCAACGATGGGTTTAGTCTTCCGCTCCTAGGACGGGTGGCGGCAGGTTATCCCATCGAGGCCATCGAGAATCCGGTTTCGGTTGAAGTACCACGCACACTTATAAAACAGCGTGGATCAAATTATTTTGTTCTCGAGGTTCAAGGTGACTCCATGATCGAGGACGGCATTCTTGAGGGCGACCATGTTATCATCCGCAAAACCAACCATGCCAATGCGGGCGATATCGTCGTTGCCCTCATCGATAACGAAGCCACCATCAAGCGACTGCAGTACACGATTGATGGCGACATCGAGCTGCATCCAGCAAACCCTCGTTTCAAACCGATTCGACTACGCCCCGGACAGGACTTTAGAATACAAGGAGTTTTTTCTGGATTGATCCGGAAAGGATCATAGTTAACAGATCAGGAAAGGATCATAGTAGATATCGATTCAGAAAAAATAAATGCATTGGCATGAGTACAAATTAATCAGACTTTGGATCGTTCAGTGGCAACTCAACGCATATTTTTTGCGAATTGAGCGCAGCGAGCTTGAGCTAAAAATATGACGTTGAGCTGCCACTTAGTTTTAAATTAGTTTTGTTTTAGTAGTTGTATCCAAACGCATATTTTTTGCGAATTGAGCGCAGCGAGCTTGAGCTAAAAATATGACGTT
>CAZPTV010000222.1:0-4050 GCA_964589335.1 uncultured Bacteriovoracaceae bacterium | reverse complement strand
AACCAAGAGTTTATCAGAATAAACGGCGTTTTGGATGATTTTTACCAAAAAATAAAACAACACCGAGTAATAATGCGACAGGAAGATATTGCATATAACCTTCTGCAATTCTTCGAACTGTAACACTCCAATATGAATTTGTAATATGTTGAATCGCTACGAATAAAACTCCCATTGCTGCAAAGCCAAGAAAATAATAAAAATTAATCAGGAAATTTGGCCAAGCTCGGTGTGCATCTACATTTAATCCAGCAATGAATGCTCCGATTCCAATGACTGCAAAGACAATCATCATTGTTTTAAAAGATGAACCAATTTTTAAAGGTCCAGGATTTTGAAGTTCTTTTGGAGCATGACCGTGGTGTCCCATCATTCCCTCTATTCTGTAATTTTCTTGAATGCATTTAAATCTTCTGCATTCGGATTAACTGCTCTTTGTATTGCTCGAATATAATTTATAATTGCCCAACGATCTTCGGATGAAATTTGTGATGCATAGCTTGGCATTGCATTTTGTCCCATCGTAATGACGTGATAAATTCGTCCGTCAGACCACTTTGTAACTTTTTCTGAATGAAGTGCGGGTGGACGTGGAAATTTTGGAACGATGTAACCATCTCCATCGCCTCTATTCCCATGGCAAACCGCGCAGTATGTAGAATACATTTTTTGTCCACGTAAAAGATTTGCCCTTGTGATTAAACTAGGGTTTTTTAAATTTGCACCAGCCCCTTCTGGGTCAGTTGCGTAATGATATACTTCCTGTCCTTGAGCAATAGTACCAGGTACTGGATTTCTTCCTGCCACTCCATCGGGGCCTACATGCTGTGCTTTAACAGCATTTGAATCAAACATGTGTGGAACAAAATCTAACGGCGGCTGGGAAGATCCACCACAAGCAGAAAGAATTGTAACCAATGAAATTGCTAAAAATTTGAATTTCATTTTACTACCCTCACTTCTTCTGCGCCTGAATTTTTCATTATCTCCATAAATTTTGACTCTGAATAATTTGAATCTGAAGAAGAAACAAAAAGTGCAAATTTATTATCAGTAATTGCTGGATCAAAAACCTGTGGATTCATATTTGGCATTCCACATAACAAAAACAATCCCGCAGCCGTTGAAAGTCCAGAAAGCAATACCGTCAATTCGAACATGACTGGAATAAATGCTGGAAAAGAGAAAAATGGTTTACCTCCAACATTTAATGGCCATGAAATAACTGCAACATAAGTTTGTAAGGAAAGAGCTATTGCAAAACCGGTTAAACCTCCGAATAAAGAAATCCAAGGTAATTTAGATCGTGGAATTCCCATTGAATCTTCTAATCCATGGACAGGAAATGGAGTAAATGCATCAAAATCTCTTACATTCGTTTGTTTTACTTTTTCTGCTGCAGCTTTGAGCTTATCAGAGTCGGTAAATATACCTACGACACCAGTTTTCCATCGCTTAGCCATTAGTGTCCTCCATGCCCTTCTTTGGAATGTTGATCTGCAGCCATCACACCTTTAACTTCAGAAATTGCTATTGTGGGTAGAAATCGAGCAAATAATAAAAACAATGTAAAAAACAATCCAAATGTTCCTATAAATGTAAATACCTCAACATAGGTTGGTTTATACATATTCCAACTCGATGGTAAGAAATCTCTGTGGAGTGATGTGACGATAATTACAAAGCGCTCAAACCACATTCCAACGTTTACGAATAATGAAATTATAAACATTGCGAGTAAACTTCTTCTAATTTTTTTGAACCAAAAAAGTTGAGGAGTAATTACATTGCAAGAAACCATCGTCCAATAAGACCAACCATATGGACCAAATGCTCTGTTCTTGAATACGAAAAGTTCGTATGAATTTCCAGAGTACCAAGCAGTGAAAAACTCCATTGAATACGCGTATCCCACCATCAGTCCGGTAACCATGATAATTTTGTTCATGTTTTCAAGATGAACTAATCGAATATATGATTTCAAATTAAAAACTTCTCGTACAACTACGAGCAATGTAACCACCATTGCGAATCCAGAAAATACTGCTCCAGCAACGAAATAAGGTGGAAATATTGTAGTATGCCAACCTGGAAGAATCGATGTTGCAAAGTCGAACGATACGATTGAATGCACTGAAAGGACAAGCGGAGTCGATAATCCAGCCAAAATCATGTATGCGGTTTCATAATGAATCCAAGCACGCGCTGAACCTGTCCAACCCAAAGACAATGCTCCATAAACTAATTTTCTAATTTTATTTTTTGCACGATCTCGAACGGTAGCATTATCTGGAATCAATCCGATAAACCAAAATACTGCTGAGATTGTAAAGTACGTTGAAACTGCAAAAACGTCCCAAAGAAGTGGACTTCTAAAGTTCACCCAAAGCTGCCAACGATTTGGATATGGCAATAACCAAAACGCAGCCAACCATTGTCGTCCAGTATGGAGCAATGGAAAAATGAGAGCACACATGACTGCAAAAATCGTCATTGCCTCTGCTGATCTATTTATTGATGTTCTCCACTTTTGACGGAATAAAAATAAAATTGCTGAGATCAAAGTTCCTGCGTGACCAATACCAATCCAAAAAACGAAATTTGTGATATCAAATGCCCAACCAACTGTTCGATTTAATCCCCACGTTCCAATACCAGACCCGATTGTATATGCCATCATACCAAAGCCAACCAGCATTAATGTGGATGATATCGCAATCGCTTTAAACCATTTGTTTGTTGGAAAACTTTCTAAAGGCTTACAAACATCATTGCTCACGTCAGAAATAGTTTTTCCTGGCTCAACTAAAGGCTCATTCAAAATCTTAGCGGCATTTAATAATTCTACTCCATCTACTCTTGGGTTATCACCAAACATGCTCATGCTTCACCCTTGTTTCTAATTTTAGTTAGATATGAAACTGAAGGGCCAACATTTAGTTCTTCAAGAACATAGTATGCCCGAGGATCTTTTGCCATTTTCGTTACTCGACTATTTTTATCATTGATATTTCCAAATGAAATTGCATCTGTTGGACAGCTTTGCATACATGCTGTTTTAATATCACCATCAGTTACAGCACGATTTTGATCTTTTGCTCTGTCCTTACCTTCCCGTACACGTTGAATACAGAATGTGCATTTTTCCATGACACCGCGAGTGCGAACGGAAACATCAGGATTGTAAGCAAGTTGTTGTGGTTTTGCTACATCGGTAAATGTAAACCAGTTAAACCTTCTTACCTTATATGGGCAGTTGTTTGCACAATAACGAGTACCTACGCAACGATTATAAATTTGCTGATTTAAACCCTCGTGGTCATGCATGGTTGCCAGTACTGGACAAACGGTTTCACAGGGCGCATTTTCACATTGCTGACACATCATGGGTTGAAATAATGTTTCAGGGTTTTCAGTTCTTCCTGAATAATATCGATCTATTCTTAACCAATGCATTTCTCTACTGCGAATAAGATTTTCTTTTCCGACAACAGGAATATTATTTTCAGCATTACATCCGATCACACATGCACTACAACCCGTACACGCGCTTAAGTCTATCGACATTGACCAACGATACCCGGGATATTCATGTTTTTTCCAAAGAGATACTAACTCTTCTTTCACTTCGTTTCCGGCAGCATTATTCTTTTTATACTCTTCAAATGTAGCATTCTTAATGATCGCACGACCTTCCATTGAATGGTGTCTTTGCGTTGTTGCTAGTGTTTCACATTTTCCGGTTTTAGAAACTGAAACAGGAATCACTGAGAGTTGAATTCCAAGAGAATCTTGAGGAGCGATTTTAAAAACATTTACCCCAATTTTATCACCAATTTGTCCAGCGCCATCTCTACCATAACCCATCGCTATTGAAATTGTATCGTCATGATGTCCTGGCTGAACCTGTGCAGGTAACTCAATGGTCGTTTTATCATTTGTGACTCGTAAAACATCTCCGTCAGAAATGCCATTTGCCTTTGCATAGTTTACAGAAACTTGTACATAGTTTCCCCATGTTGCCTTTGTTACTGGATCTGGAAGTTCCTG
>CAZPTV010000221.1:0-4085 GCA_964589335.1 uncultured Bacteriovoracaceae bacterium | reverse complement strand
TGCCACCACTCAAAACCACCCGTATAAAATAAGGTGAATTTTTCAATTGTTGATAAGGAGGTTTTGAATAACTTTCGACATTTTTTGGTATTTCACTACCAACGGTCCATTCGTAGCGTCCAGTATTTTTAATGTCCAAAGCGATTTCCCAGCTATCATTTTCTTGTTCGAGATAAATATAAACATTATCTGTAGATTGGCTATCCCAAGTGATAATAAGTGGATTGCCTTTATAGACTCCTTTTGACCATTTTTCGCCAGAGATTTTAACATTTGATATAGTTTTTTCAGTCGTATTTTTAGATATATTATTCGCTGTGTTTTTTAGCATAGTTGAATCCTGAATCGGTTGATCTCGATCTTTTCCAAAAGTATTCGTAAAAAGAAAAAATATTGAGAATAAAATGATGAAGATTTTATTTTTCATGGTGGATTACTTTATGCCGCTAACTTTCGCATCCACAAGAAAATAGCCCCATTGTCCATTCGGTGTATCCAAAGTGCCCAAACCACCGAGAAAGATCTCGAAGGTGTACTTACCTTCCACCGTTGAGAATGTCCCTTTAATCCACGGTGAATACTGCCATCCAAGGATCATAGGATCATTTGCACTGATTGGCTTAGCTGTCGCCCACATTCGTTTCAATTGTTCTTCCTGAATTGTAGGCGAATAGGGATAGCAAGAAAAACTAAGTTCCTTGAGTTCTTTGATGGATGGGATGGTGCTTAAAGTTGTAACACTTGGCTGAGGTAATGCACCTAGCATATTTGTTTCTTCATCCTTGGGCTTCGTCATAGATGACCTTTGGCTCTTTCCTGAGGTACATGAAACGGTGACTAATGTACCTATAATAATTCCAAATAAGAACAAAATCCTCATAAGAACAAGTTGTATGTCTAAACAAGTGCGAGTCAATTAAATTAAGTTTAAATACTAGTATCTATTTTGCGTACAGAGTCGCAATTCTTGACTTAATGAAATGGTGGCTTTCGAGAGAATCGAACTCTCACATCCGTAAAGATACACGATTTTGAGTCGTGCGCGTCTACCAATTCCGCCAGAAAGCCATTTAGGTTTACTATATTTACAAATCTAAAAAACTTAAGTCAACCATAAGTAAAATCTAATTTACACCGCTAAGCGAAAACAATATTCTGTTTACGAGATCGGGTCTTATTGATAATGATTATCAATAAGAGTTAACCTAAACAAGGAGAACGTTGTGAAAAAATATTTATTTTTAATCTTATTAATAAGCATGAATGCATTTGCACAGTCATCGATTGAAGCACTTCCGACAACATTAAAAGAAACCATGGCAGTGATGGGTGATCATTTTAAACTTATAGCTAAACAAAGTCAGTCAAAAGAATTAAATTTAAATTCAGCAGACTTAACAAGTGAATTAGAGCAATTAACATTACATTCGTTAACGTTTACACCAGAAGTTGTAAATGTTGAGCCAGATGCGATGAAGAAAAGAATATTAATGACTCAATATCGCGCATTTATCGGTGAATTGTATGATGTTGAAAATAAGTTAGAGCAAGCTTTTTTAGAAGATCGAAATCAAGATACGCAAGCTTTATTGCAAACAGCATCAGGTATTAAACAGAAAGCTCACGAGCTATTTAAATAATTGAGGTAAAAAAATGTTGAAACGAAATATTATAATATTACAGACTTTAGTATTTCTTTCAGCCCAATTTCTTTTTGCCGTTGGGTCTACAGTAGAAAAAAGTCTAACAATAGATTCAATTAAATTCTTGGCTCCGGTCAATGTTAAGGCTTTTTCAATTAAAGGGGAGGCAAAGTCAATTGATGGAAAATTGACTTTGTTTCAACAGTCGGTTCAATCGTTAAGATTTTCTATTCCTGTCGATTCTTTGACTACAAATATGAGTCTAAGAGACAAACATATGAGGGATAGAATTTTTAAAGCACAGGATGGTACAACCCCTCCAATAGAATTTGAATCGCTACCTTCACAACCCTGTTCGGTTGTTGGAGATGATTTAGAGTGTAAATTAAAAGGTAATTTAAAAATACATGGTTCGAATTCTGAAGTAAGTTTTCCGGTTAAATTATTGGCATATAAAGCAAATGAATCTACGGCAGAAGGCGAAACTAAGATTAAGCTGTCACAGTTTGGAATTACACCACCTGAACATATGGGAATGAAGGTTGAAGATGAGATTTCAATTCAATTTCGTGTAAAGGCAAAATGAAGTGGGTTGTATTTTCAAGCATATTTATTTTGCTACTCATACAAACAGAAAAATCTTTTTCATATCCACAAAATTATAGACTTGGTTATGTGAGTTGTGTTGCTTGTCATACGACTCCTCAGGGATCTGGCAAGCTGACTCCATATGGACAAAGTGTCGCTGATTCAATGGCTATCTTTTCAAAAGAAGATGAAAAAACTGAAAGTGAAAAGTTAAAAAATAAATTCCAACCAGGTGCCCAATTAAGGGCAATGGCAGTGGATTCAAAGTCTAAGACTTCAGTCTTTCCGATGCAAATGGATGCATTGGCATATCAAGATTTAAATTCCAGAGCACATTTTGATACGGCATTTGGAATTCATGGCAAGAAACCAGTCGCAACTTCGTTACCGAAAGATAAATTTGTAGATCGTTTGGTTGTGAGAAAATTTTTATTTGGATATCGACCCAAAGAGGGCATTGAATGGAGTATCGGTCGTGACATGATAACGATGGGAATTCCGTCAGATGATCATACGCTTTATTTAAGAACAAGGCAGCGACGTGGGGTTTTGGATTATGTATCAAAACTTCAAGCTGACTTATGGTCAGACTCAGGGTTATCGAGTTATTTTCTATTTGCACCAAGTATGGAAGAGCTTAAAAAAAATCAAGAATGGGGTGGGGGAGCTCGAATTGAGCAGCAGTTCATTGAACAGATGACTTTAGGTGGATTAGCAATGATTGGCCAGTCTCCTTCAATTTTAAGAACGCAAGGTTCGATTTTTAGTAGAGTTTCATTTTCTCCTTGGCATGTATTTTTGATTGAAAATAGTTGGACTTACAGAAAACTCAGAAATACACAGGGGAATCATTTTAATCAGAATATTACCTATTTGAAATTGAGTTTGTTTCCGGAGGAATGGTTAGAGTGTTCATATTTGCTAGAGCGAATCTATACTCAAATTCCATTTCAAGAAATTAGAACACAGTGGGGTCCGCAACTTCAACTACGTGTTCTGGGAAACTTGAGTTTAATATTTGATTATCGAACGAGTACATTGAGAGGAGGATCCCGAGAAGATTTAATTTCGGGTCAAATCTATGCACATTTATAACAAAATATTTATATTTTATTTCATAATTCTTTTTTTACAAGCATGTCTACCAAGAGGTACAGATGAATCTTCAAGGTATGAATTAAAAGAGTTATCTTTACAAAATAATTTAGTAAATTTTCAATTTTTAAAAACATCTGTATTAGAACCTCACTGCATTCGTTGCCATCAATTGTTTTCTAATGAATCTGAAGTGCTTCGATTTGTAGTTCCTAGTAAGCCTGAAGACTCAATTCTCTTTTCTGAAATTGAATCGGGACGTATGCCAAAAGAAGAATCAAAATTAAGTACAATTCAAGTTGAAATTGTTAGAGCATATATAAATGGTTTGAGCAAATCCCCCACAACACAGCCAACTCAACCTCCAGTATTAGCTTCAAATTATAATTCATTAAAATTTCATTTATTTGATTCAAAATGCACAAAATGCCATTTTACTGGAAATCCTAAGCCTGAAAAAATACCACCACTGGATACTTATGATTCAACGAAAGAGAAATATGAGGATATTCTTTCAGCTCTTGAAATGTTCGATATGCCTCCAAAAGACTCTGGAATTGAATTTCCTACGCCTGAGGTGATCAATACTTTAAAGCAATGGAAAGAAGCTGGGTTTCCTGAGAAGGAATAGGGCAGAATTTACCGATTAAAATCAGCCCTTATTCAGATCTATCTTAATGAATGACTTATTCATTGTAATAAATATTCCGAATAAATAATGAATCCGTGAATGGATTATGCCGCACTTCGTTTTAAAGT
>CAZPTV010000220.1:0-4089 GCA_964589335.1 uncultured Bacteriovoracaceae bacterium | reverse complement strand
CTGCGACTTCTTCAGCCGCAGACCAAGTTCCACCTGAATATTTTTTAATAAATACATAAACTGTCGTGCCTCGTTTTTCTTCCCAAATTGCAACAGCTTGCCCATTTGTATTTATAGAAACTTTCACATGCATTGAATCGCCTAAACCTGAATCCAAGCGATAGGTTTGTGAAAAACTGTTTACCGGATCATAAATGCGCGCATATGTTCCATAATATGTACAATTTGGCGCTGAGTAAGTGCCTGTGTTTGCTTTTTTGTGGTACGCAACCACGGCAGTACCTTGAGAATTCATTTCCGATGCAATGGGCGGAATGTCACTGGACAATGTACTGGCAGAAGCTGCTGAAAAATCAAGTCCTAACCCCGTTGTTAAATTAAGTGACTCTGGTAAAGTTTGACAACTATCTGAATATGACCCTGTTTCACAGACGGGTACATCATTCGCATTATATCCTGCCGTACAGTAAGTATCTTCATCTAAAATAGCACTCGTACTCGAAAATCCATTTGTCGTAGAATATACTGTATACCAAAGTCTATTTCTAAAGCTGGATCCCGTGTAAGGCGTACTTTGATTTCGATAATATAAAACCAAACCTTTTCCACCTTCTGACATCATGAATTTAGGATTTCTAGAACTACAAGAACTGTAATCTGTTGCACCCAAACAACCCGATGGTGCTGATACTTTTTGCGTTAATAGTTTTGTTGTTACTGTTGTATTGGGCACAGTTCTCCAACCAACATTTTGTACATATTCATGACCAACTAGAATTCGAGCGCGATCAATATCTGTAAAAGCTACTCCAGAGTTTTTAAAATATGGTGATACAACATTTCGTACCATTGCATAATTTCCATATTGATCTCCAGCAATCGCTACACCTGCTGATTTCAACCAGTCAAAATTATATGTTGCAGTTAAATTTTCAAATTCACGTGTGGCATCTGCAGGATTGCCATCAAAGTTAAATGTGTTTATTTTTAATTGATTTAAATAAACATAATCATAAGCTGTATTCGTTGTACTTCTTAGAATATTATTCAAACTACGATTGTAATAAAAAGTAATATTCCAAGTCGTCACATCACTATCACTACAATTTGGATCAAGCACACCACTAATTCCAAGTTGAGACAATGATTTAGATCCAACTGAGCAACCCGTGACAGATGGAGATTGCAGCATCGACTGAATTAAATTTCGAAAAGTAGTACACTCCAATACATTTCCATTTGAATCTCTTACAACATCGAACTCATCGGTGCCCGGTGAGTCTTCTACTCCACTAACTGTAACCGTATGCGTGCACGTTGCAGCTCCGGTTCCAACGTCTGCGGCTATGGAAATATCTGATCCAACAATACTGAGCACATTATCGATCTCAGTTGGATTTGATGTATAAAAATCAACCCATCCTCCATTGTCATATCGTTTTAAATTTGCAGCATTCGCTTGAAAACCAGGAAAAAATAAATCTGTTGATGTACTCAATGCAGTTGGATTTGACCCGATTGCAGGAATCCAGTTTCCACCATTATAAAATCGATATTTCACTCGAACGTCAGGCGCCGCTCCTGTGTCTTCTTCACACCAAGAAATTAATGCAGATCCATCTCCGCCAACAGCAATATCTGGTCTGCAAAGTATTGCATAATTATTTCCTGAATCTAAACCATCGGAACCAAAATCTGTATTAAAGCCAGCACTGCTTAATCGAACTGCAGTACCCCAAGCGAGAGTTGTCCCATTGAAAACAGTTGCATAAACTTCTCTAGCCGTTGAACCAGCATTTTCAAGCCAATATATTGCGATAACATCACCGTTTTTTAATTTTCCATATTTAACATAACGTGCAGATTTAATGTTTCCTGGATCAATTGCCGTTGGCGTTGAAAATATTCCTGTTGAAATGGTCGATAAATTTGAAAATATTCCAAAGTAATAAAGATTTCCAGAATTGACTTGTGGATACGATACTAACCACTGCTTGCTATCAAGAAATGCAATACTTGCTTGCTGCATGCAACCGGGACCACCCGTTACTAATCCAGTGCCCCCTGTTGAAACACAAACACCTGAACCGTCAAAGTCACGATCATCATTTACATTGTTACCACTTGAGATTCTAGAATTACTACTCCAAGCCCAATTTGCTGCACGCACAATGGCATCACCTAAAAATCTAAAGTCATGAAGAGTCTCTGCTTTTCCACAACCATTTAGAAAAAGACAAAAGGAAACCAATGGAAGCAGGATGCCCCAACTCGACATGCGTCGGTATGCTCTTCTGTCACCACCCCTAAGTCTCAGATAACCCCCTAATTTTTAACGTTCTTCATTCAAAATTTTCACTCTTCTCTAATATATGGTTCGGCAAAATTACCTGATTATATTAGTCAATTTTATCACAACTGCATCGTATCATGAATTTAATCTATGTATTTAATATTATTGAATAATTATTAATATTATTATTTATGCGTAGGCAAAAAATGAATAGCCGAAGCCGATTTCCCGCAATAAAAACACTGAAAAACGCATATTTATGACTCTGGCATAGAGGTTGAATCTACCTATAAGCGTAGACTCGAAAAGGATTTTGAGTCGGGTTTCAAGGTAAAATGAAGTCATGAGGACTTCAGGATGAAGTCCTCAAAACTTTCGCTTCCACGGACGGAGACGGATGACAAAAGATAAATCACGGAAGATTCGATTCAAAACAATTAACCAAGAGCGATTGAAAGAACTTGGTTTGTTTTTCGTCGCTCTTGCTTTACTTATACTTCCATTTTTTTGGGCACTAAAATCAAATGCTGCCGTTTCAATTCGTACGAACACAGGTGCAATCACTCATTGGCCGGTTGGGTCTAGATTCACTTTAAGAACAAATGAATTAAACAGAAGCGGTCTCACTTCGGATCAAGTTTTTTCAATTTTTACGACTTCGCTACAACGCTGGAAATCAGCCGCTTCGAATGGTTTTGATTTTTTATATTTTCAAGGCACAGATCTTACACGTTATCCAACAACTCCTCAAAATCAAACTGATGGTTTGATATTTTTTACCAGTCAGACTTCAAGTAGTTATCAATTACAATGTGGCATCATTGCAGTTACACAAGTATATTATGATCAAAATTCAGGAGTTATTAATAAAGCAGAACTGAGATTCAATGATAATTGTTATCAGTTTACGAATAATCCAGCAGACACTGGAATTAACAATCGAATTTATCTAGGAGATGTTGCAACCCATGAACTCGGACATGCTCTTGGCCTAGATCACTCTGAAAGCCAACAATCTTCAATGGTTTTTAGCGCTTCAATTGATATGCATAAACCTTCTTGCGATGATCACGCAATGGTCCGCTCAATCTATGACCCATCAAACGGTCTGCTTTCAAGGTTAGCAGGAAATGTTCAGACTCCAAATGGAGCTCCACTTTTTGGCGCACACATACAAGCAATCTCAATGGATCGAGGCGCATCTGTAGGTTCAACTCTTTCTGATAAAAATGGAAATTACGAAATTAAAGGATTAGAACCCGGAAAATATACTATCCTAGTAGAGCCCTATTATCCAGGTTCATCAACATTGAGTCCCTATTACTCAGGAATACAAAAAAATATTTGTAACGGTGGAACATCTGCATTCGATCGAACCTTTGCTCATTCTAGTGGAGTGCTAAACGAATATACATTGCATGCAGGACAAGAAATGAATACCGGTTCACTAATAGTAAATTGCAATGCACCTTCTTCAATAAATCAAAATACAGAAAACAATATAAATACAGCACCTACGCTAATTCAAAATAATTTATCTGACTCCATCGCAACAATGAGTACTTTTCAGACTTCAAACCATTTATATTTTCTTTTAAAAAATCAAGTCGGATATTTAGAAGCAAATGCATTGAGTTTTACACTTGATGCAAATCCAGATGTAAACGTTGAATTTTTAAATTCAAATGGCACTCGGCCAAATCAATTATCCAATTTAGATCGCTTGATCACTCCAGAAAGTGGTTATGTTGATTTTGATTCAATTGCAAACCATTGAGTCTTTCCTACAGATGATT
>CAZPTV010000219.1:0-4101 GCA_964589335.1 uncultured Bacteriovoracaceae bacterium | reverse complement strand
CAACTCGATTTAGCTACAGATTGGTTAAAAAAGTTTCAAGAAGAAAAGCTTTCGCCATTTGAACGTTTAAGTTTTGAAGAAAATAAAAAAACAATGACAACAAAAATTGCCAGCAGATGTATTTATTTTTTATGGGTCAATAAGATCCCGGTATGTATGAGTGGCTTTAATGGTCGGGGCTCTCCAGTTGTTAGAATAGCGCCTGTCTATACTCCGTTAAAAGAAAGAAATAAAAAATATGCACAGTCATTGGTTTCAAAACAGACAGAATCTTTATTAAAAGAAGGTTATCAATCAATATTTCTAAATGTAGATAAGAATGATCCCGCAGCGGTAAGAGTATATTCAAAAATCGGATTTAAAAAAATAGGGGAATTTAGTCACTATGTTTTTAAGAAGTAATATTTTAATATTATTATTTTTAGTTTTAACTTTGAATGTCAGAGCTGACTTTGTCTTTCGAATATCAGACGATAAAGGGACACTTGATTGGAATTATGGAGAAGTAAACCAAGATATTATCTTGCAGCTTATGAGAGGGTTGACTTTTGTAGACGAAAACTCAAAGACAATTCCCGCAATTGCTGAAAGTTGGAAAAAGCAAGGCACTAAAAAAATAATATTTAATTTAAGAAAAAATGCAAAGTGGTCAGATTCAAAAAATATATGTGCAGATCAATTTAAAGATTCATGGTTGCGAGTGCTAAACCCAGATTCACCATCGCCTTACGCACATCTTTTATTTGACGTTAAAGGAGCGAAAAATTATCTTACAAAAAAAACAACGGACCCTAATTCAGTCGGAATCAAAACGAATGGATGTTACGAATTGGTCGTTGAATTAGAAAATGAAAATAATCATTTTCCAGAGCTAGTGTCCCATTGGGTTTTGTTTCCTGTTCGCAAAGATTTAATTAATAAAAACGACTGGTTTTTGCCTGGGAATCTAGTTACAAATGGGCCCTACACTTTATCAGCATGGAAGAAAGATCAACGGGTTGAATGTGACCCAAATAAAAATTACTTCGGAGAAATTCCAACTGAGCGGTTAATTGCTAAAGTTGTTTCAAATGATCAAACCGCCTTAGATCTTTTTAATCAAAACGAATTTGATTGGATACGAGATATTCCCATTTATGAAAAGAAAAAAGCCAAAGAAATGGAAGGCTATTTAAGTGTACCAACCTATGTTTCCTATCATTTAGGGTTTAATTTAGATTCAAAAAACTCTCTTCCTAAAAATGTTCGATGTGCTTTGTCAAAGGCAATAGATAGAGACGAAATCAATAAAGTATTACAAGGCGATGTCATTCCACGTTCCGGTTTTTTAGAAATTTTCTCATTAACAAATTCAAAGCGATCATCCAGTAAAAGTTATTCACAAATACCAGGAAAAATAAAATTAGAATATTATACAAAGGAAGTTCACATTCCTTTGGTTCAATGGATACAGGGACAGTGGGAAAAAAAATTAGGAATCAAAGTAGAATTGATTGCGAGTGAATCAAAAGTGTATTGGAATAAGCTTTCGGACAGGAGCAGTGTCCCACAAATATTTTTAAGTGGAATAACAGCAAGTTATTCGCATCCATTTGCATTTCTATCGGAATTCCAAACCGATTCAATTGCTAACTGGGGTAGGTTTTCATCAAAAGACTACGATAGATGGATTCAAATGAATGATAAAAATTTATGGACCCGCGCCGAGAAATTACTATTAGACGAAGAGTGTGCGGTGGTTCAATTGTATCAAAGGGCAACTACGAATTTAATTTCAAAAAAATATTCTGGATTCAATATGAATGCACTCGCAAGAGTAGATTTAAGTAAGATTAAAAAATCAGCGACTAAATGAAATAGAGCCAGCTCCGCCAGATTGAACGGGCTCACCATTTGTCGTTGAATTTATTCGACTCGAAGAAGATGAAGATGAAGAAACAGATGACGAGGGTTTTCTATCCTTAGTGTTTTTAGGTAAACTTGCCATTCTTGAATCTGTTATTTGCTTCTCATCTAGTTCTTCGGATTCATTTGCGCTCACAGTTGAATTCCAAAGGTCTTTAAACATACTGAGTCCAATCTCTCTCACTATTTTTATTCCAGAGACATAGGTAGCCATAAAATCTTTTTTGAATTCAGTTTTTGATTTTTCACTCATCTGATGACGTAGTTCGCTTTTATGTTTCTCAGACATCTTGGGATTATTCTCAACTTTTGTTATATATTCTTTTTTTGCTTTTGAAGATTCGATTAAAAAGCCAGGTAAATCTGCATGTACCCGTTTAATTAAGAAAAGCGAAATCAAGAAAAACACAATTATTTCATATAGATACATATTCTTTTTGATCATTAAAAATCCCCTATTAAATATCCGACTATAATTGTATACTATTATATAGGGGACAAACAAGCGTTTTTTTGGGGGAGTCAATGAAAGTTAAGTTTAGATTTTTCTTTTATCTTACTGCGCTGATTTTTTCTGGATTATTATTACCTTCTGAATTGAAAGCACAAACTCCTAGCGCTCAACCAACTCCAGAGCCGACATTTATTCCGTTAAAAGATTATGCTTGTACCGAAGACCAACCTTATTTCGGCGTTAGAAAATGTAGTGAAGTGAAACTCGACATCAAAAAGCAAATGAATGAAGAAATCGCAAATTGGATTGCATGGTATTATGATGGTTGGATTTTATCGGTCGATGATAGAGATGGTTCTCCAGGGTACTGCAGAAAAAGTATGCAGATTAAAGCACCAGTGTGTAACGCGGCATTCGGCGATGGAATGACAATGGATCAAAATTCAAAAAATTTACTAGGTCAAAGCTGCGAGTCTTATTGTTATATTAATGTTCATAAAAACAGTTCAGATTCATTTAGCGGTGGTCAAAGTACCTGTAAGCGCGAAGGTAATTGGACTAAAGGAATGAGAATTCAGTATATGGTTAGAAAATTAGATGAATTAAAGAAAGAAATTTCAAATGGTGAAGTTAAAGTTACGCCAAGTGGAGAAAAGGGGGGCTACTGCGCTCCTTATGCTGAAGCAATTCTGAAAATTTTAAAAGGTACAACTGCAGCAAATGGAGTTGTAACCAATCGCGGACTACTTAAAGTTCGTGAAGAATTAATTGGAAGATATAATGTTGATAAAGACGCTCTCAAAACGAATGAAATGCAAGGCTGTGTTGATGAAGGTTATTCGTTTGTCGATCCAACTAATCACCAGAGCCAGGCAGAAAAATTAAAAGCAAAAGCATTATCTGATTCCTATTTAGGAAAACAAACCAAAGCGAATACGGATATTAATATAGGTTACTGCCACCTAACTTATGCACAAAAAAACATAGAATATTTGCTCAAACGATTGGCAACCTGCGAGATTTTAGTCAGATCAAAAAATGAATTTTATACATATACTTTAGGTACACCGTCACCCATGAGTAGCGATCTACAAACTTATGTTGCTAATCCTTGCAAAGAGGCAGCTAAAGCTGCGGCAGATAAGGTAAAGAAGAAAAAGAAAAGGGCTGCGGCTGAAAACGCATTCAATGCATGTTATAGGTCTCGAATTTTTCCATTCTATTCAACGCATCCATTGAAAATTACACAAGAAGAAAGTCCACCACTTTTTCCGAGTCAACAAATTGTAAAATTCAATAAAATGAAAACATATGCTGGTGAAGAGATTCAATTTCCAGCGTGCGAAGAGTAACGAGGCAGTTTATGAGTATTTTTAGAATTTATTTAAAAATAGTTTCTTTAACCGCAATCATTATTGCTGTCGGATGTAGTAATGACAGTGATTCTACTTTTTATTCTGTTTATCCTTGTGCGGATGGTTCGACAGTTCCATATTCTTGTAGTAGTTCTGATTGTTCTTCAGCTGTTTCTGCAGCGGCATCGTCTTGTGCTTCAAATGATGAAACAGAGCAAAGTGGTGGAGCTGGTGCGCTCGCATATAATGGTATGAACTCTGTCAGCGCAGCAGATATGCTTTTATCAGACTCGAGATCGGCAGCTTCAAATGCAACCCCGCCAGTGAGTTCCCCAAATCAAGCATCTTCAAATGCAACGGCTGTGGATACAAATGGATTTCCTAAAA
>CAZPTV010000218.1:0-4103 GCA_964589335.1 uncultured Bacteriovoracaceae bacterium | reverse complement strand
GTTGAAAATTACCCATGTCTTCTTCGATGATTTGTTTAATCGCTTCATTTTTTGTAATTCTTGCTTTTCCCATTTTCGTAATGGTTTTTCGATCAAAAACTTCGCAAAATCGAATCAATTGAGCGTCTTCACCTAAATTGTCTTTCATTTTTCCTTCAGGAAAACCTTTTCCATCCGGTTGCTCATGTGTATTTAAAATCATTTTTCGAACACTTTCCTTTAATGAAAGTTTTCTATCGAGAAGAATACTCAGGGTCTGATTCGGAAAACGTTTATAAGCAAGTAATTCTTCATTTGTTAATTCATTAATTCTATCTTCACGAATTTTTTTTATAATTGAAGCAGGCGACATCAATAAACCAATATTTTTTAACATAGCTGCAAGCATAATATCTTCATTATTATTAAAGCTCATCAATAGACTAAATAAACCTGCATAAGCAGAGATCGCAGGTGAACGATCAACAGCTCCAAACTCACCCAGTCCTGAAGTTGTAACCACATCAAACGGACTTGCCACTTCGGCCAAAGATTGCATCAAACCATTTCCTAGAGCATTACACTGCTGGAGCATTTCTTGGCCAGTTTTAAATGAAGCATGTTCGCTTTGATCGGTCAGGTTAAATGCAAGATTCGCAAAACTTGCAAAAAGATTTAAAAAATTTGCTCGGCATCTTCTTGTTAATCCAGCCGCAGAATTATCAGGATGATCGGCAACATATTTATTAAATTTATCAGCGTCATCTCGTGAAATAAAAAACTCAGAAACTTTTTTTAATTTAGCGACTTTAACATCATCTAAAGTGTCTCCGTCAAAAACAAATTTTAAAAATTTCTTTCGTTGAGGCATTAAATGGTAAATATCAAAATTAATCACTGTACCTGCAATGAGATCCGCAACCTTAATCGGCAGATAACTTGATTTAATAATTTGAACGGCTGCAAATTCTAATTTACTTGTCGCCGTCAATTCTTCTTCTAATAAAATCATATTAGCGCCTGATTTTTTTACAAATGCAGCACCTTCTTTTCCGAAACGACCGGCAACCACCACACAGATAAATGCTTTGGGAGACATTTGACGAACGACTTGTGCAAATTCAGCAGCAGCTTCTTTTGATTCAGACTCAGTTGTAACTGCAAGGACAAACCGGCACTCGACGGTTTGATCCATAAACTCCTCAATTGTATTCCAGTGCTTTAATGTGTATTGAAAATCCTTACAAAGATCATTTGCAATTTTTGAAATTTTTTCATTTTTAGAGATGAGCCCAAAATCGGAAACGACGTCTGACATAGACGTTATTTTAACTCAGCCATCACCTTTTTCATATCATCCCAAACGTCTTTTTTAGCTGGCGGATTGCGCAACAGGTATGCTGGATGATACGTGGGTAAAAGTTTTCTTCCATGAAAATCTAAAAATTTTCCTCTGACATTCGTAATTTTTTCATCTGTTTTGAGTAGGCATTCTAATGCCGTCGCACCCAAAGCAACAATAACTTTTGGATTAATACTTTCAATTTGTCGCATTAAAAATGGTTCACACTTAGCGACTTCTTCATTATCTGGTCTTCTGTTTTCTGGTGGTCTGCACTTCACTACATTTGCGATAAATACATCTTCGCGTTTCATTTCCATGGCTTCAATAATTTTATCAAGTAATTGGCCAGCGCGGCCAACAAAAGGTCGACCACTCAAATCTTCTTTTTCACCAGGTCCTTCACCGACAAATAATAATTTCGCTTTTGAGTTGCCTTCACCAAAAACAATATTGGTTCTAGTCTTACAAAGCTTGCATCTTTTACAATCTCCGAGATCACTTTGAATCTCTGTTAGTTTTTCTTTCTTTTTCATACCAGAATCACCTAATTGAGTTTCATTATTTAAATCAGAAATTTGTGATTGAACAGAATTAAATTGATTCCATTCTTTTTCGAGCCATTCTTTTGAAAGAAATGAATTCGATCCATAAGTACGCTTTAAATTTTCGAGCCAAATTTTAAATTTTTCGTCATCGTTAGAAGAGTTTTGAGACATGAATATGTCTTATTGATTTTGAAATGTTTTGTCACTTAGTTTTAAATGGAATGAAGTTATAAACTTGAAAAGTTTTACAACATTCCTGCTTGCCCATGAGCAACGAGTGCTATTGCAGCAATACCAAGAAGAAGCCAAAAGAATGCGTTACGTACCATTGATGTAGACCTCCATGTCATCCCTATCGGAAACAATCCATGTTTCCTTTAGTACAATATTACCTTGGTTTCCTGATTTCGGAAGTTCTTTTCATCTTTTTAAAAAAGGCATGATTTACCTATGATCTCATTTTGATTTTTTTGGAAATAACAAATGAAGTTATAGGAAAAATTTTCCGTGTTAAGTAAACACACCGCCTGCCGAAAAAGTAAATGTGCGTGAGAACTCGTTGTGAATAAAGCACGGAGGCTAAAATGATCGACGATTTTGACAATTCATCAGAAGAAGAAATTGAAACACAAACCGCTAACTTAGCATTTGAAGAATTTAACGAATGTTATGGTGAAGCTACAGATATTATGCGTAGACATTTGCTTTGCAATATGTGCGGCGGACATCTTGCTTTTAATCATTTGAGTGATTATCCCCATGGTTTAATACAAGAAACTGCACGTTGCCCCGATTGTGGTGTAAGAGTTCGTCAAAGAATTCATAAATTGCAATAATTTATTCTTTACCGTGAATGATTTGTTTGTCACGGATTTTACGATGGAAACTAATCGCAAAACGATGTGCTTCATCTCTAGCGTGTGTCAGTATGCGAAATGCCCCTGTACCTGCTTTTAATAAAATAAAATTTTTCTGATTTGGTTTAAATATGCGTTCACTTGAACTCTTTATTTCTGTCGCTTCAAACTTGCTTTCTGTTCGAGCTTTTGCAATTGAGCAAAGATCAACATTCAAAACGCCGAGCTCTTGAAAAACTGCTTCTGCCTGTGCCAATTGCCCCTTGCCTCCATCAATCAAAACTAGGTCCGGAAGTTTAGGATCAACACCAGTACCCGACTTCTCAAATCTTCTTGAGAGTATTTCTTTCATGCTTTTAAAATCATCCACACCCTGCACGTCACGCACATGATAATGACGGTACAGAGATTTTTCAGGAATTCCGTCTATCAATACAACTCTCGACGCAACGGTTCCTTCGCCTTGAAAGTGTGATATATCATAACACTCAATCCGATTTGGAAAATTTTTTAGGTGTAATTTTTTTTTTACTTCAATCAAATCTTCGATTGTACTCGTGCGCTTTGAAACGAGTTCTTCTAATTGAAAATTTGCAGTCTTCTTCACCATTGCGACGAGATCTGCATTCTCGCCTCGTTTAGGAATTCTAAATTCGTATTTTTTACCAAGAGCTCTATTGAGAATTAGTATTTGGTCACTTAAATTTTCCATTGCTTCTGGAAGCATGATTTCAGCGGGCATTAAGCTTGCCGCGGTTTCATGCCGGTCTACATAAAATTGTGTAAGAAACTGGATTACAAACTCTTCATCGCTCATCGTAGGATCCAAATCTTCATATGGATACGATTCCACACCAACCGTCTTTCCTTCTCTTATAGACAGTATGACAACGACTGCAAATTGATTACTTCGCGAAAATTGCACAACATCTCTACTTTTTACACTTTCTGGATCGTGCATTTTTTGTTCTTGATTTATATCTTCAATCGCCTGAATACGATCGCGAATTTCAGCAGCGAATTCATAATTTTCTTGTTCACTTGCTTTAGCCATTAATGTTTTTAAATCAGCCAATACTTTATCGGTTTTGCCATCTAATACACGCAGTACTTGTTCTATACTATGATGATAATCTTCTTGACTGATGTTTTTTACACATGGAGCTGAACATTGATTCATTTGATAAAGAATGCATGGGCGAGAGCGATTTCGAAATTCATTGTCTGTACAATCGCGCAATTTGAATGTTTTTTTAGCCCAATGAAGTACCTCTTTGATTTGAAATGAAGAAATATATGGACCAAAATATCTTGCGCCATCATTTTTTTTTACTTTTCTTTCTTTAAATGAAATTTCGTTTCTTTAAATATTCAATC
>CAZPTV010000217.1:0-4111 GCA_964589335.1 uncultured Bacteriovoracaceae bacterium | reverse complement strand
ATCATACCTCCAATGATTGCCACTCCCATAGATGTTCTCTGTCTTGAAGCTTCATTTAATCCTAATGCCAATGGAAATGTACCCGCAATCAATGCCATGGTTGTCATCATAATCGGGCGAAGCCGAGTCCTTCCAGACTTAATTATCGCTTCGGAGCGACTCATACCCTGTGCGATCAATTGATTTGCGTAATCCACAAGAAGGATTGAATTTTTTGTAGCAAGTCCCAATAACATTACGTTTGAAATCATTGAAAAAATATTCAGTGATTGTCCCGTAACAAATAAAGCTACAAAAGAACCTACGATTGCAAGTGGTAATGCAAGCATAATGGTTAATGGTATTGCAAATGATTCATAAAGCGATGCCAATACTAAATAAATAAAAAGTATGCCAAGCCCCATTGCCATAACCATGGACTCACCCATTTCTTTCATGTTTTCAGCTTGCCCAATAAATGCATGTCGCATTCCTTGTGGTAACTTATAATCCGTTGCAAAGTAATGATTGATATCATCCATAACATTTCCCAAACCCGCTCCAGGAGAAATATCTGCACTGATTTGCACATAACGTGCACGATCCTGTCTCGTTATTTTTGACAAGCCAGTGGTTTCGATTGGTTTTGCTACATTTGCTATACGGACAAGTGAGTTATTTATATTAGGAGCATATGACGATTCAAAACCTGTTTTCAAATTTCTTTGATCTTCTTGTAATCGTACTCGAACATCATATTCCCGACCTTCATCACGAAACTTAGCTGCGACAGAACCCTCAACTTGTGTTCGTAATTCTTGCCCGAGAAAAGCTGTAGAAATACCAAAACGGCTTGCTAGATCTTTATCTAACGAAATTTGATATTCGGGTTTTCCTGATCTGAAATTAATATCAACATCTTTTAAACCTGGATGTTTCTTCAGCCACGTCAATACATCCATTCCGACTTTTTCTAGTTCTTTCATATCCATTCCAATAATATTTAAATTAAATGGACGTTGACCTGCACCAACTGGATCGTAATCTTGAACTTTCGGATTGGCATATTCAAAGCTTTTAAATTCATCACGTAAAAGATCTTTAAATTGTGACGTATTCATTTTTCTTTGTTTGATATCTACAAGTTTAATATAAAAATTTGCTTTATTTGATTCTGATTCTCTTGATCCTACCGTTAATGATGATACTGAAACCTCAGGATGCTTTCTGATCATTTGATCAAACTTTTGTGATACTTCATCCATTGCTTCTAAACTTGTGCCTGGTGGAAGATCGATTGACACCATAAACTCACCCGCATCTTGTGGAGGCAAAAAAGTTTTTGGAACATATTTTGTCAATGACAAGCTTCCAACAAAAATTAAACCCGAAACAAATAAAACAAGTAACGGTTTTTTTAATGTAAAGTGTAATGATCTTTCATAAACATTTTCCATTTTAGTTTGAAATCTTTCAAAGGCACGAACCGAAGAACCGACCGTTTTATCCCAAAATGAACCCGAATTTTTTTCAACACTTCCTGCAAAATATGCAGAGAGCATGGGCGCTATCGTAAGTGCGTCGAACAGTGAAATCATCATTGCGAAGCAAATGGTAAGACCAAATTGTTTAAAAAATTGACCTGTTACACCTTTTAAAAAACCGATAGGACCAAAGACTGCAATGACACATAAAGTAGTAGCAATGACAGCGAGTTTTACTTCTGCAGTTCCTTCAATTGCTGCTGTTCTAGGATCTTTACCCATTTCAATGTGTCGATATATGTTTTCTCGAACTACGATTGCATCATCAATCAATAATCCCACCGTCAAAGAAAGAGCCAAAAGTGACATAATATTGATAGTAAAGCCTGCCATTGCCATTAGAATAAATGCGCCAATCAAAGAATTAGGCAATGCTAGACCCGTTATAATTGTAGATCTACCGCTCCCAAGAAAATAAAATACAACAACAATTGCTAGTGCAATCCCAATAAAAATTGATTCTTTAACGTCTAAAATATTTGCTCTAACCCATACTGAACCATCACGAATAACTTCAATCTTACCTTTTCCAGGTAAGCTTGCTAAGTCTAAATTTATTTGTGCTGTTTTATCTTTAATTGCATCAGCGACTGCCACCATATTTGAACCACTTTGCCGAAATACATAAAAATAAAGTGTCTCTTTTCCAATTAAATAACTTCTAGATTTTTCATTGATAAGCGTGTCTGCAACTTTTCCAATATCTGAAATTCGCACTGGAACATCATTTCCAAAAAAGTTTACAATCGTTCGCTCAATGTCTTTTACACTCTTAAATTGTCCAATCGTACGAAAAACAGTTTCAGTTTTATTGTCATTGATCGTACCAACTGGAATATCTTCACCCGATGCACTCAATCGGCTCACAACTTGGCTCGCCGATACTTCATGTGACTTTAATTTATTCCTATCTAATTCCACGCGAACTTCTCGGCGGCGACCGCCGATGATTTCAACTAATCCAACTTGATTAATCTGTTCTAATCTTGGTTTAATTACTTCAAATGCAAGGTCATACATTTTTGCAGTATCCAGATCTGCATCAAGAGACATAATGACAACAGGTTGGTCTGCTGGATCCAATCTGCGTATGACAGATTCTTTAGTATCTGTTGGTAATTTTCTTTTTGCCGCTGAAGTGTGGTCTCTAACTTGTTGTTCAGCAAACTTAACGTCAGTTTCAAGCGTAAACTCTGCGATAACAGTAGATACACCTTCGTTATTAATAGAACTTAATCTTTTTATTCCTGAAATTGTAGCAATCTCATCTTCTATGGGTTTAGAAACCAGTGTTTCAATCTCGTTTGGACCTGCACCTGGGTAGGGGGTTGTCACTACTACAACCGGAAATGTAACATCAGGAAATAAATCAACGCCAAGTTTTTTCATTGATAGCAATCCAACAGCCAACATTAAAGTTACAATACAGGCGATAAATACAGGTCTTTTAATCGATAATTCAGCTAAATTCATATTGCGCCTCCAGTAGTATTTGAATTATTTTCAGCAGGAAGCAACTCTTCGAGTTTTGTTTCATTAAATAATTTTAACTGTGCCAGAACCTGCATAAAATCTGATTGTGTTTTGATACGGTTTACTTGTGCCAATGCATAATCTTGTTCAAACATGAGCACTTGATAAGTGGTTGTACGTCCTCTGTTAAAACGGTTTCGCTCATACTCAAGCTTTTCTTTCTGACCCATTTCAATGGCTTTAGCCATTTCAAACTTTCTCTTTAGCTCATCGAATTTATGATTCAGATCCTTCCAATCCTGTTGTTCATCAAACAATTTTCGCTGTAAATTTAACTCTGCCGCGCGCTGCTCTTGAATATACCCTGCACGCACATCTGCTGCCCCACCCATATCAAACGAAGTCGAAAAACGTACTCCTGCAATCCATGTTTTGTGATGATTATTAAACGCATCAGAATGCGCTTCACTTTGATCTACATTTCTACCATTAAATGCATAGCTTCCATACGCTTCTAACGTTGGTCGTGCACGTTGATATCCTAGTTCAGCATTTGCGTCAGAAATTTTTGCCAACTCAATTGCAGCCAATACATCTTCTCTGCTTTGTGAACCTCTTTGAATAGATTTAAATCTTTCAATTTTATCAGGAGCTATGATTTCTAATTCTTCGTTTACATGATCTGTATTAATTCCACGTAAAGAATTAAAGGCACGTTTCGCCGCACTTTCTTCATCTTTAGCCGTTTGAAATTCTAATTCTCGAGACATTAATGCTGATTCTGCTTGTAATAAATCAACTTTATCACCCAATTGAGACTGGGCTCTCTTTTTATTCCAATCTCGTAATTTCAATGCTCTTTCATACGAATCTTTTTGTACGTTAACCATTTGTTTAGCAAATGCGAGTCTAGTATATGCACTCTCAGCCTCAACTCCTTTTGAACGAATTTTGAATGCTTCGGTGTGTGCTGTAGCTAAAGCGTTTCCTTCTATTAATTTTTTCTGTGCCCTCGTTTCAGCACCGAAAAAATTCTTCCAGAGTGATTGTGAAATCTCGACCATTGGTTTGATATCATAATACTGGGATAAAGGATTAAATAATGAAATATTTTT
>CAZPTV010000216.1:0-4118 GCA_964589335.1 uncultured Bacteriovoracaceae bacterium | reverse complement strand
ATATTGGCTATAATTCGAGAAGATTATTTTATCGCCACTGACCGATGTTATTGGTGCAGGAACCATGCTCCAATTGCTTTCTTTCAGAACGATCTGCGAACCTACAAGGTTTGGGTTACCTAATGTTTGTAATAGTGAGTTTAATCCAAGAAACTTAACAAAGTTACCATTTGAGTTCAACGGAAAGCCGTTGGAATCATTATTCGAGTCACCAATATTGGACTCCTTATATAACCAAGGTGAACTTGCATTTGATTTTGGGTATCGAGCCTTTTCTTTGAGAACACCATTGAATTCTAAATATTCAATAGTTTCGTCTGCAGGAATTCCAACACCTACTTTTTTGTAGATATTTCCGCTATGAAGTGTCCATCCTGAGATTGAGCGGCTACCTAAAATTTTTGGAGTGTTGCCAGACCCATATGATGTGATTGTAATGGGTTGAGAAGTTGTACCATTTACATAAATACCAGTATTTCCATGGTCAATACGAATGACTGAGTTTTTCTTGATGCATACTTTTGATCCTGGAGGAGTATTTGAAGAATTAAGACTAGAGAGAGATTTAAATGGTTGAGCAAATGTGCCAGTGGATGTTCCTGTATAGTTTGTGTCAATGTAGATAGATCCAGAGGTTTGCTGATTAGGACAATCTAAACTAGCTGATGGCCCATAATTAGAGGTTGAAACGTCAACTCCGTGTGCATTTGAACTATCGACAGGTATTGTTGAACCAGTTTGAGTAGGAGTCGGAGTAGGAGTGGGAGTAGGAGTAGGAGTAGGAGCAGGTGTAACTGCAGAAGTCGTATTTGAATACGCTGAAGATCCATACGAATTGATAGCTTTAATTCTAAAGTAATAAGTTGTTGATGAATTTAAGCCAGATAATGAAGTACTTGTAGAATTTGCATTTAAATTTGAAGATGTAATATTCGAAAATGAATTTGAAGTCGCACGTTCAAGTGTAAAGCTAGATTCGTTATTTGAGTTATCCATCCAAGTTAAATTAATTTGTGATGATGATATTGCACTTGCAGATAGTGAGGACGGAGCTATTGGAGTAGTACCATTTGACGACGATGTGGTTGCGCTAACGATATTAGAATAGCTGGATGAACCATATGAATATTGAGCTCGTACTCTAAAATAATATGTTGTTGAAGCAGTCAGTCCAGTTACATTATAGCTCGTTGTATTTGCAGGAATTGATGAATTAATATTTACTACATTTGAAGTAAAGTTCGCATTTGATGCTCTTTGCAATTTAAATGATTTTTCATGATATGAAGGGTCTGACCAACTCACTCGAATCGAACTGCTCGAAAGAATTTGAGTACTAACATTACTTGGAATATTTCCTATTGCCCAAGTATTATGACTCATTCCAAAGCTTGTGATTAAGAATAGAAGCCGGAAAAATGCATGAAGAAAATATTGTTTACCCATTTTTGCCCCCTTCGTTTAGAACTTTCTAAACGCCCCATTGCTTAAGGGTGCATATAAAATGCCGTAAAAATATTAAAAAAAATCTAATTAATATAAGATGTGTCGATACAACTCGGATGTAAAAGTAATGGTCAGTGCAAAATAGATTTGCACTTTAATTATGGGTTAACATTAATAACCATAGAGGTATGTGGGCTTAGATCATAAGAAGTTAAATCTGTATAATTAATTGTATCCACTAGTTTTTTAATACCTAAGTACCCACTCGATACTCTACTGCTAACCGGTAAACTTGCAGCCCAATTCCATTGGTATGTTTTTGTAGTGGATTGTCCTGGTGAAAGAATAATTTGTTCTGAGGATGGTGTGGTTTCAAAACCAAATATTCCATGAGAACTCAAGGTAATATTACGACTCATACAGGATGCACTGTCTTGATTGGTAATTGTATAAGTTGCAGTTGTAATTGGGTTTGCTATTGTTACTTGAGAAATTGTTTGATTAGAAGTAATTGTTGGAGCACTTCGAATGCAAGTGCTTGGTTGATAGTCGATGTCTTTGTAACCAAAACCCGCTATCGAAGGTGCCGTGCTATCTGTAGCTTTAATGGTAATTTGGCTTACAGAAGATGTAGTGTTTCCGGAATTAGGAGTTAGTCTAAAAGTTCCTTGATATTTTTGTCCTGGTTGAATTGTGATACTATTATTTACTAAAAACTGACCAGTAAAACCACTTCCAACAACAGATGAAAGTGTAAATGTATTATATCCAACGCAACCCGAAGGATTTCCATTTGTAACTTCAAATGGAATATCAAGGTATGGAGTTCCAATTGAAAAGTATTTTGCTCCTAGGGGAAGTTTAATTTCAACTTTTGGTGCAATTGATGATGTGCATGTTACTGGAAGCACTTCAACACGAACAGGTATTTGATTTGAAGAGCCAGCAGATTGAATTGAAATTCTAACGCCACTGATTGCATCAAAAAAACTTTGTCCTGGGAGAAGAGGGGATTGAGTATAACTTCCTAGTTGTGGGTTCATATGTATTAAGTGCGATCTTGATTTTGAAGTCCATAGCCCATTATAAGAATTTAATCGAACTGAAATTCCTTGTGTGACCGGATCTGTTAAGGAGAAAGTATCGTATGCTCCAAAAGGTTGACGGTATTCAAGGTAGAAATATTCTCCTAATCGACGGTAAATTTTTATCAATTGAATTCCACTTGAAACAGGTTGTTCAATCGAAGTTAATTGAAGAACTTGATCGCTGATTCCTGAACCAATTGTTTGAATGCGATTAGAAGCTAACCAACCAAGCTGCTCCATGTGAAGATTTGAAAAGTGACGTGAGTTATTTCCCATTCCGCTAAATACATCTCCATATTCATAACTATTACATGATGATGAAATAGGAACTTGTACACCGTTTTGTGTACAATAAAGTGAATTCGCATGCTCTAAGCCAAAATTATGACCCAATTCATGTAATTTAACTTGTCCTAATCCTGCAATGGCTGCTGTAGATAGTGGTGGAGACAATGTCGTAATTGACCAGATATATTTACCATTAAATTGAGCCCAACCACCCATACACGTATAATTATTAAGTGCCATCATTACTTGAACTTTATCATACGCAGACTCAACAAATCCATTGAGTTGAGCCAGAGGTAATACTTGTTGATTAACATATTTTCCAAATTCTTCCCTAGTGTGCAAACTACAAATAAATGGAGGATTAGGAATGGTATACCAGCCAAAAACATCTCCTTGTGTTGAATTCAAAACTCCCGTGAGTTGTATTTTTTGATGTGATGCTGATTTATAGAATCCATTTGTTCCGCTACCTGAAGTCATGTCTAAAAAAGTCATATTTCTTTGGTCTGAAACACTAAACGGTTGAACTTGATAACTTTGAAAATTTACTAAAATTACTGCAGTTTTTATGGACTGAATGGTTGTTGCTGATAACGTTGTTCCACTTACTGCGGTAGAATAGCTCGAATTACCATAAGAATACTTTGCCCTAATTCTAAAGTAATATGTCGTTGAGGTTGTTAAACCAGTTACGGTATAGCTAGTTGTATTCGCTGGAATTGTTGATGAAATAGTAACAACATTTGATGTAAATGTAGCGTTCGAAGATCTTTGTAGAGCAAATCCAATTTCTTGCCCGGATGGGTCTGTCCAAGTTACTTTAATTGAAGTGGTTGAAAGAGGAAGAGTCGTGACATTACTTGGAATATTTCCAATTGCGAAGGCATTATCCAAAAAGAATGAACCAAATAATATGATTGAAAAAATGATTTTTAGCATAAACGTTCTCCGTAATCTTATTAATTATATCAGCGTTTAAAATGTATAGTAGTAATAAATTCCTAAATCATTTCAAGGTGTGTCTTATTGACATCAAAAAATAACGAATCTGTGACGAATAAAAGATTGGTTATATCAAACTTAGATGAAGTGTCTTAGACACATGGTGAATTATAATTATTTATATATAATTAATAATATAGAGGCTAATTGAGGGGTTATCGTGTATTTTAAAAAAAATATTATATTATTTATTATTTTGTTAGTTATTTTGTCTGGATGTGATTTAACAAAACAAACAGATGGCGGCGTAACTTTTCAAAGTTCAAACCAATCGAACACTCAAACTCAAAG
>CAZPTV010000215.1:0-4120 GCA_964589335.1 uncultured Bacteriovoracaceae bacterium | reverse complement strand
CACGAATTTCCAACCTTACATTTATTTGCGACTAGACTCTTCATTTCTTCTGTTAAATTTACATCTTTGTAAACTGCATTACATTTTGTATCGTATCCGACAATCAGTTTCCCTTTTAAATCACCTTCTGAATAAGCTCCACTCGTTATCAAATCTAAGTTTTTATTATAGATCTCAATAAAGCTTGTTTTTTTACCGCACTCATCTGGGGTATTCGCCCTTTGATCACAGCAATCTCGACAATCAATAATTTCTTTTATTTTAGGATCTTTTAGCGCCGCAATATCTGCTTTCACCTGATCAATTTGTTTTTTAATTTCAGCTTTATCCGAATTACATGCAGCAACTGCTTTTTTTACAGAAGCATATTGTTTGTAATTTGAAATTTTAGTCTCATCTTCGAAGTCATCGTCATCACCTGCATAAGCATTCGTTTGCAAATGCAAAGGCTGAAAAGTAAAAGCAAATAATAAAATCCAACTTAATAATTTTCTCATGTGGAGTCTCCTCTAATGTTTCTCCCTCATCTTCATCTCTTGTTTACTTCGGAAGAACCGAAAGAAAACATGAATCTATATAAAATTATTCCTTATATATGCCCAACTCATCAAGTCAGTTGAATGTTTCTTAGGAAACCATTTCCAGTCGGCAAACTTTGCCTGTCTATATTTACCCAACCATCTAATCTGATAGGTTGTTTAATTTTTTTTGTAATAAAATTTAAAAGTCTAGATTGAGAGCAAAGAAAAATGAGTCAAAAAGTAGAGGTTGGAATCATAGGTGCTGGTCAGTGGGGTTCAACGTTATCCTTACTTGCCTCGAGAAACAATGTTCGTGTTACACTCTATGACCAAAACCAGGAACTCATAAAATCTATCCAATCTTCAAGAAAAAATATTCGTTATTTACCCGAAAAAATCAGCTTTCCAGAAAATATTTTTGTTACTTCTGATATAGAAATAGTTACAAAGCCAGATTTACTACTTTTTGTAATTCCATCAAAAGCGATTCGAAATTTATGTCAAACCATTAAACCATTTATCAGAAATGAGCATATGATTCTGCATGGAACCAAGGGATTAGAACCACACACTTTTTTGAGAATGAGTGAAATCATTTCACAAGAAACAAATTGTAAAAAAGTTGGAGTACTTTCGGGACCCAATATCGCCATTGAACTTGCATTAGGTCAACCTGGCGCAACCGTTATTGCCAGTGCGAATAAAAATGTAATTGAATCTGCTCAACAAATATTTGCTTCATCTCAATTTAGAGTATACGGAAACGAAGATTTATTGGGTGTCGAGTGGGCAGGTTCATTAAAAAATATTTTAGCAATTGCAGCGGGAATTAATAATGGGCTCGGATTTGGCTCAAATGTTCTTTCAATGCTCATAACACGTGGCCTTTCTGAAATGAGCAGAGTTATTCAAAGTATTGGAGGACATTCAAACACTCTAATTGGTTTAGCTGGTATTGGAGATATTATTACTACATGTACGAGTCCCTTGAGTAGAAACTTTAGGGCTGGCCAAATGCTTACCAAAGGGAAAACTCGTACAGAAATTGAAAAAGAATTAGCTATGACCGTTGAAGGATTCAATACAATAGAAGTAATCGCAGAGCTTGCAGAAAAGAAAAATTTAGATCTACCAATTACTCAGGCATTAAATAAAATTATTAGAGATAATCAACCTATACCACAAGCAATACAACAACTTATGGAAAGACCTTTCTCATATGAATTTCAATATAACTAAAAACGATCTATTTTATGAATTTGCTTATTCAAGTTTTGATGAGCAAAAATATAAAGAACTTTTATCTTTTTCCACGTTTTCTAGTTTCACGTTTTTGTTCCGCAGTCTTTTTAGTGCGCAACTTCTTCTTTTTTTGGTTAGCTCTGTTTTTCATCTTTTGCGTTTGACGCTTACGACCACGACCCATATTTTCCTTCTCCTTGATCAAAAATTTAAACTACAAAGATTTAATATTGCAAAAAATTTGAAGTGGTCAATACAATATCAAAGAAAGCGAAAGGAATGAAATGACTTTTACAGATCAAACGCTGACTTGTTCGGATTGTAGTAATGAATTTGTGTTTACAGCTGGTGAACAGGAGTTCCATTCAAAAATGGGATTTTCAAATACACCAAAGCGCTGCCTTGATTGCAGAGCCAAAAAAAAGGCTGAAGGTCGTGGTGGTGGCGGTGGTGGACGAGGTGGTCCGCGTGGAAGAGCCGGTGGTGGTGGACGAGGTGGTTTTCGTAGTAATGAAAACAGGCCAAAGTTCAGTGCTGAGTGTTCAGAATGCAAAAAAATGTTTGATGCACCATTTGAACCAAAGCCAGGTAGACCCATCTATTGTAGAGAATGCTTTGAAGCAAAGAGGTAATTAACTTCTAGAAGTTTTCACTATCTCAAAATAATGCGCGACACGTCAGCGATATAAAAGCAACTGTTCAAATCACGGTAGCTATGGTAATTGGTTATTGCTACGTGTTTGATTTTCAGCGTCGATTACACAACGTTCCTTAAGGAGGATCCCTATGTTTAATATTGGAGATGAAGTTGCTTATGGTTTACATGGCAAGTGCCAAATTGTCGGAATCGTTAACAAAGAGCTTTCTACGGGGACTGTAAATTTTTATCAAGTTCGAACTATTAAAAATCCAATTGCAGCCAAATTTGTAAATCCAAATGATGCAGCAATCTTAATTCCAGTTAATTCTGCAATTTCAAATGGACTTCGTCCCTTAATGACAAAAGAAGAGGCTGAAAAAGCACTTCACTTTATCTCTCAACCTGATTACCACTTTGAACTAAATGAAACTTGGGTTTCAAAACAAAAAAAACTTGAAGAATGCATACGAAAAGAAGGCCACACAGGCTTGGCGAAGGTAGTTGGTCACCTCTATGTACTCATGAAAAAAGATGCTGTGCCTCCAACAAATGTTACAAAATTCTATGAAACTGTTTCTAGAATTTTCATGAGAGAACTAGGCGATGCAATGGGCCTTACCTCAAAAGACATCGAACCATTGGTACTTAAAGCACTTAAAGCTAAACTGTCCAAAGATAACTAAGTACTACTCTGCGACCTTCATTGATGGATTTTCATCAAAAAAGTTTACTGGCATTAAAGTAAACCCAGTATGATGTGAACTCATCATCGGCCACTCCTCAGGCCTAGGAATGTGCGTCACCCCAAATGTGTACCACATTACAATATCTTTACCTTCTAGTTTTTCATTATTAGAAACATATTTTGGCAAACCTTCACCTTCAGGTGCTGTTGTAGGATAAAGAGCCGCCCCACTTTTTTCATTCTCATTATAAACTGTAAACCAAATAGGATGTTCGATAAATTTTGCACGTTTTCGAATTTGTGAACTTTTATCTAAATAAGTAAATGCAGTCTCTTCCGCCATTAATGCGTACCCTGCCGGATGATTTAGCGCGTTTCTTTTCGTAGAATTAATGACCTTCCATTTTCTTGCAGTGGGAGCATTCAGATCTCGGATAGCATCTTTTTCAGTTTTCAACACTGTGTTCTCTGAAATAAATGCATTCCCATCTGGATTTTCTTTACCTTTTGGTATTGCTCTAACATTTGCTTCAATTGCAGAATTTCCAGCTGCACTATCAATATCAAAATCAATCCTAAAATTAAAAAAATGTTGATGATTAGGCGCTAAAATATTTTTTTCAACCAAGGGCTTACAACCCATCGAACATGGATTTTCAGTTAAATCTGTACCTTTCGCCAACAAAATCCCTGTCAATTGAGCGTCAATTTTAATTGTCCCATCCTGTTTGAAAATATAATTAATCCCGTAATCATAATTACCAATCGTAGTCATAAAGGTAAGAACAAGTTCTCTTGCCCTACGTATATCCGTTTGCCCCGTTTCAGCATTTCTATGTTTCCATAAAATTCCACCATCACGTTCATACATCGCCGCAGAACCTTCCATTATTTGTGGCTCTTTTCCTAAATCATCTGGAATTGCTGTGTTAAATAAAACTGCATTTTCAGGAACATCTTTACCGATTATCAAAGGATGTAATGTTTTTCCTAACCCATATTCTCCTACATCACAAGCATTTCGATATGACC
>CAZPTV010000214.1:0-4135 GCA_964589335.1 uncultured Bacteriovoracaceae bacterium | reverse complement strand
TGAAGCCAGAATATAAGGCGAATTATGAAAGAGAGATGAAGGAACTCATTGAAAAAACTGTGAATGAGGAGTCTAGATCTTATCGAAATCTAGAAAACTGTAATGCTCATAATATCTTCTAATGATCCAAATCAATATTCAAGTGTTGATTGTGTACGAAAGTTCTTAAAAGAAAATCTTCCAAAACAGGAATTAAGAAACTGGATTGAAAGCCAAGTGAGTCGTGAATATGAACCGTTTTATTCTTCGATTGATCTAAGAGACGCAAGCTTTAAATTAGCACCCGTCGATGCTAATTTATATCCGGCTGGTTTTAATAATATTTGTCCAGACGATTTAGAAAGTGCTCATGAAATTTTAATTCCACTCTTCAAGCGACATTTGGGAAGAGTGCCGACAAAGGTAGCAATTTTACCCGAAGCACATACGAAAAATAAATTTTATGTTGATAATTTATTTGAACTTAGGCATTTAATAAAACGATGTGGAATTGAAGTGGAGATCGGTTGGTGGGAGCCAGAATCAAATGAAACATCAGACGTATTATTAGAATTAAGCAATCAACAAACAATTACAGCGCATCGTTTTTTTCGCAAAGGTAATCGATTAGTTTTAAAAAATACAAATGGTGAGTTTGATCCAGATTTCATTTTAGTGAACAATGATTTTTCATCCGGCGAGCCAAAACAATTAGAGGGAATAGAACAAGTCATTGAACCATCTCCGAAAATGGGTTGGCATACTCGAAAGAAAAGTGATTTTTTTAAATATTATAACCAATTAGCATCGGAACTTGCTGCGCAAGCAGGAATGGATCCTTGGTGCATGACGGTTGATACACGACTTGTAACCGGCGTTGATTTTGATACAAATGAAGGTTTAGACCGCATTTCAAAAGCAGTAGATGATTTGATTCTCGCTATCAAAGGTGAATACGAAAAAAGAAAAATAAACGAAAAGCCTTTTGTATTTGTAAAAAGTAATGCTGGAACTTATGGCATGGGAATTATGAAAGTTGAAAGTGGCGAAGATTTATTAACGATGAATCGTCGAGAGCGCAACAAAATGGCAATTGTAAAAAACAAACTCGAGGTTCACGAAGTGATTGTGCAAGAGGGAATTCCAACACGTTTTCAAATTGATGGAGTGTATGCTGAACCCGCAATTTATCTTTTTGGTTGGGATTTAATGGGGGGATTTTTAAGAAAAAATCCAACACGTGGTCGTGGAGATAATTTAAATTCAAAAGGAATGGTTTTTCAAAAGTTATGCATTTCTGATTTAAGAAATAAAGTTGATCGAGAAATGGAATTAGAAATAGTTTATGGAACGATTGCACAGTTGTCTGCTGCTGCAATGAGTTTGGAGCAAAAAGCAAGATGGGAGCACTTGAAATCATGAAACAAGTCATTAGTAATAAAGGGATTAAGAATGATGTTTTAGAAACGGTTGGAAATACACCGCTCGTTCGATTGAATCGAATTGGAAAAGACTTGGATGCTGAAATTATAGCTAAAGTTGAATTTTTCAATCCAGGCGGTTCAGTAAAAGATCGAATCGGCATGGCAATGATCGATGATGCAGTCAAAAAAGGGACATTAAAACCAGGCGGTACAATTGTTGAGTGCACGAGTGGAAATACTGGGATGGGGTTAGCCATTGCAGCTGCACTCAAGGGTTACAAATGCATCTTTGTTATGCCAGATAAAATGTCTAACGAAAAAATTAAAAATCTACGTGCTTTCGGTGCAAAGGTTGTTGTAACTCCAACGGCAGTTGAGCCAGATGATCCTCGTTCGTATTATTCTGTTGCACGACGTTTGTCACAAGAAACTCCAAATGCGTGCCATCTAAATCAATATGACAATTTATCAAATAGAGATGCGCACTATCAAATGACAGGTCCAGAAATATTCGAACAGCTAGACGGAAATTTTGATGCTTTTGTTGCTGGTATGGGAACTGGAGGAACAATTACTGGTATAGGTCGAGCGCTTAAAGAAAGAAAAAAAGAAATTCAAATTGTTGGCGTTGATCCGATTGGCTCTATATTACATGATTATTTTAAAACTGGAAAAACAGGAGTAGCCCACACTTATAAGGTTGAAGGTATTGGCGAAGATTTTATTCCAAAGAATTATGACTTTAAATATATCGACGACATTATGCAAATTAATGACAAAGAATCATTTCAGATGACACGTAGATTACTAGTTGAAGAGGGTTTGTACTGTGGAGTTTCTTCAGGTTCGGCTGTTTGCGGTGCTTTGAAATATGCGCGTAAAGTGGGGGGCAAAAAGCGAATCGTAGTATTGTTGCCTGACTCCGGAAATCGTTACATGTCTAAAGTATTTGATGATGATTGGATGAAGGAAAATGGGTTTTTTGAAGAAGGCTTGGGAACGGTACGTGATTTGTTAAATTTGGTAAAACCACCGATGAAAGACTCAATTATTACTGCAGTTGAAGACGACTCAATTGAAAAAATTATAACATTAATGAACAAACAAGGGATTTCACAAATACCAGTCATGAAGGGAAAAGAAATCTTAGGCTTAGTTTCTGAGTCGGGCTTATTATCAGCGTTATTTTCAGGCAAGGTGAAGCGCGAAGGAAAAATCAAGGAAATCATAGATAATAAATTTGTTAAAGTTACAATGAGTGAAGACATGGAAAGAATTTCTCAATCAATGAATGCGGGACTAATTCCGATTGTAATTGAAGGCGGAGATATTGTTTCTATCGTTACTAAAATCGATTTGATTAATTATTTAGGTAAAATGAAATCTCAGTAGATCTAATTTTTGTTTATTATTTTAAACTTTAGAAAGTGCAAAATCTAAATCATCTTTGAGGTCTGTAAGGTCTTCAATTCCGACAGATAGGCGAACAAGATTATCATAAATTCCTAGCGCACGACGAGTTTCTGCTGGTACAGATGCATGAGTCATAATTGCAGGATGGTCAACTAACGACTCCACTCCGCCAAGGCTCTCTGCTAGTGTAAAGAGTTTACAGTTTTCTAAAAAACGGTAGCAACCCTGAATGTCACCTTTTACTAAAATAGTAATAATTCCAGCAAAGCCACTCATTTGTTTTTTAGCGAGTGCATGTTGAGGATGAGAAGCCAGCCCAGGATAAATTACTTTTTCAATCTTGGGGTGCTTAGAAAGCCATTCGGCCAAATTTATTGCATTTTCTTCGTGTCGTTTCATTCTTAAATGTAATGTTTTAATTCCACGTAATGTTAAAAAACAATCCATAGGACCAGGTGTAGCACCTGCTGCGTTTTGACAAAACATAATACGTTGATACCAGTCTGTGTTTGAAGTGAGCACAATACCGCCAACAACATCAGAGTGACCGTTGATATATTTTGTAGTTGAATGAACAACAATATCAGCGCCAAGTGAAATAGGTTTTTGAAAGAATGGGCTTACAAAAGTGTTATCTACTAAACAAACTGCATTTTTCTTATGAGCGAGATCTGCCATTTTTGCGATATCTACAATTTTAAGCATAGGATTAGTTGGAGTTTCAACCCAGACCATTTTTGTATTGGGTCGGAACGATTTTGAAACTGCAGATTCATCTGTCATGTCAACAAATGTGAATTCTAATCCAAAATTTTTAAAAATTTTATCAAACAAGCGAAAGGTTCCACCATAGACATCGTCAGAACAAATAATATGATCGCCAGATTTCAAGCAAAGCATGATCGTTGTCATTGCTCCTAGTCCAGATGAAAATGCCAACCCATATTTCGCCCCCTCTAGGGATGCGATACAGTCTTGAAGCGCTGTGCGAGTTGGATTATGAGTGCGGGAATATTCATAACCGCGATGTTTTCCGGGGGATTCTTGGGCATAAGTCGATGTAAAATAAACAGGGGTCATTACAGCGCCTGTTTGGGGATCTGCTGGTTGCCCAGCGTGAATTGCTAATGTACCAAAGCAATCGTTGTTTTTCTTATTCGTCATGTAAATTAACTTAACACAAACCAAAATTTACATTATGCAAAAAAAATAAAAAAAGTTATGATGTCGAAAAATTAGACGGAGTGAATTATGAATCGTATTCAGCACATTGTCGCAATGGATTTGTAATTTATGGATTCTTTTTCTGTATATGCAGA
>CAZPTV010000213.1:0-4135 GCA_964589335.1 uncultured Bacteriovoracaceae bacterium | reverse complement strand
TCCCGTTGCAGAAAGCGACTCAACTGCTACCCGTGCATATGGATCTTGAGTTAAATAAGCATCTAAAACAGCATCTGAAATTTGATCACAAATTTTATCTGGATGACCTTCTGTTACTGACTCACTTGTAAAAAGATAATGACCTTTCATGGTTTATTTTCCTTCTGTATGAATTGGAAACTTCGGAGTTGTACCTTTGTTTCTTTCCATCTTTTTTCTCTTCAATCCTTTGCGAGCTTTTCTTGTTTTTCTTTGCAAACGAGTTCTACCTGTACGAGATGGCATTTTTCCTCCTTAGGAAAATTCGATTTTAATTAATTACTTTCAATATTTACAGTCTAAGTGACTGATTTAAAAGGCCAAGCCAACTTAGCTTTGCTACCCATATTGTGTCAACAAAAAGTCCCGCAAAAAATTCTAAGCGCACCTTACTACTGTTAGCACTGGCCTCAACTTTGCTTCTCATTGCGCGGAGGACTTTGATGGTAAAAATATTGATCCAATTATATTTCATTTTACAGTTATTTCATGGAGAATTTTGCATCGCACAAGAGCATGACGAGAATACTGAAAAAACACCAAAACCAGAAATAAGCCAAATCAGCTTGATTCAAGGTCAGAAATATCCTCTTGAGGGGCTCATTCCAGATGACTATCAACTGAGTTCACCTGGGATTATAGACATTACCCCATCAAACTTTGGATTATTACTAATCGCTAAACAACCAGGAAAGACAACTTTAAATTTAAAAATTAAAGATACTAGGCTTCAAATAAACATTCATGTCAAAGGAACTTCCTCTACTGAGAGCTTAAATTGGAATGAGAAAATAAGGTCAATTCCTGGAATTAAAATTTTTAGCACAGATAAAAAACATATCATTCAAGGTGAAGTTTTATCACGTGGACATTACCAGAAATTATTATGGATTCTAAAAAATCATTCTACTGATTTGATGATGACAGCAATTGCTGCCCCTGGAATTAAATTAAGTCTCATTGAACAGGCTAAAAGTTCTTTGGCTTATGCTGGGATAGGAAACAAAGAAATCGTTAATATTGGACATCGTTTTTTTCTCGAAGGAAGCGTTTATACAATTGAAGAATTAGATCAAAGCATTGAAACAGTACAAGCTATCATTCCAAATATTGAAAATCACATTCCAATACCAATTCAAGCAGATCCAACATTTCAGGTTCGAGTATATATTTTAGAAATTACAAAACAAGCACATGAAACCTTAGGGCTGTCATGGCCAGGTACCATTAGTAATGCAATTGTAGCAACTCCAGCAAAATTATTAATTAATCCTTCGTGGACAGCGACTTTGAAACAATTGGCAAGCTTAGGCCAAGCACAAATTCTTGCAGAACCTATGCTGACCATTCGCAATGGATCAAGTGCAGAGCTCGCTGCTGGTGGTGAAATTCCAATCCGCATAACGGGAAAGCATGAAAACGCAATCCACTGGAAACACTATGGCTTAAAAATTAACTTACGAATACAAAAAGTATCCAATCGTAAAATTCGTACTAAAATACATACTGTTTCAAGTGAATTAGATAGTTCGGCAAGTATTGATGGAATACCAGGTCTTAGAAAAAATGAATTAAATACAGAAGTGGATTCGCCTGAAGGACAACCAATACTTTTGACGGGGTTGTTCCATTCTGTGCAATCTAAAGATGTTGAAAAGATGCCTTTACTCGGAAGTATTCCGCTTTTGGGTGAACTTTTTAAATCAAGAAGATTTATAAATCATGAATCCGAACTTTTAATTGCTCTACTACCTTCTTACGGAACACAGCACATATCATTACCCTTGCATTCATTTCATGGTCTAGAGTTTGACAAAAAATGGAGGGTGACCGATTAATGCTTGAATTAAGAATTTATGACCAAAATATATTACTTCAAAAGAAGTTCATTCCCCCAGGCATTCTTACAATCGGATCATTGCAAGAGAATACAAAAAGCCATGTATGTCTTCAATACCCTACTGTTTCACGCACACATGCTGAATTGAACTTTGATGGTGAAAATGTCTTCGTCAAAGATATTGGAAGTAAAAATGGCACATTTATAATTTCTAAAACAATAGAGAAAGTTGCTTGTGATAAATCATACAACTTATTGCCACATGAAAAACTGAAAATTGGTCCTTTTTTTATTCTATACAAGCGGGTCAGTGAACAGGTTGAAAATAAACAAATCAATCAGACCACACTCGCTATCGAATATTTAAAACTTTACAGAGAAGGGCACACGCATGCTTTTGAAGCATTAATTGATAAATACGATTTAACTCACGAAAAAAATAAAGAAACATTTAAGATTTTATACAACGAATTTCTTTCAGAAGGACCGCTTACACCACTATTTGAAAATCTCAATATAAAAGATATTGTAATCAATAATCATGCTTCCATATATATTGACTCAGGTTCTGGTCTGCAACCACATGAAGAACAATTCATACTCCCTGAAACATATTTGGCTTGGCTCTATCGAACGGTTCACCGTCTGGGAAAACGAATCGATTTGCGCGAGCCAATTTGTGAAGCAACACTTGAATCTGGGGCTCGATTTCATGCTGTATTACCACCCATAGCGAATAAGGAACCTTCTGTTTCGATTAGAAAATTCAATATGAATTCTATTTCAGAAGAAACTGCATTAAAAAAATGGATGGATTTGCAACAGTTAAATATTCTTAAAAATGCAGTCCGCACAAAAAAAAATATATTAATATCTGGCGGCACAAGCACGGGAAAGACTAGTCTACTAAATTTCTTATGTAATTATTTAGAATCTAATGAACGCATCATTACAATCGAAGACACACGAGAATTAGAGATTAAAATTAAAGATTGTGTAAGTCTTGAATCTAGAAAACCTAATACTGATGGCTTCGGTGAAATCACTCTTAGCCGCTGTATTCAAACTGCACTTCGAATGAGACCCGATCGAATTATTTTTGGCGAATGCCGTGGTGACGAAGTATTTGAACTACTTCAGGCATTCAATACCGGACATCCAGGCAGCATGACAACCTTACATGCAAACTCCTGCAAACAAGCGATCTATCGGTTAGAACTACTTGCTTCCCTTCGCATCAACAATATAAGCCCAGAACGAATCAATGAATGGATTTTAGAAAGCATCGATTTAATTATACAGCTAGAAAGAGATCCAAATGGAAACCGATATATAAAAGAAATCTATGAGACTCCAAGATTATAAATGTTAAATAACAATTTAAAATTTTTACTTTCGAACGGGATCATCTTCTACGGCCCTATCGACCGGATAATGAAACTTGAATATATTAAAGAAAATAATATTAAAACATGTCAATTACGGTTCGAATTTCTAAAAAATTTTCCTTTGGAATATATTCCTAAACTTTATCATTACTCCGTTTATAGAAATGGAAAGATAATCCTAATATTTGAATTTATTTTCGGACTACCATTAATAACTCAGCCCAATATTCATCCTAATTTTTCAATTTTTTCTAAAATTATTTTAAAATATTGGAGAAAAAGCAAATTCATACATGGGGACATCAAACCTGACCATTTTATCTTATGTGACGGCAATGTCATTGTCATAGATTGCCTTTCAAATTTAAAGTCTTCAAAAGGGCATCCTGATTTTTCCTCATTATTATGCGTACTTAACATTCATAATCATTTTACAGATCGCATTGCCTTTAAAAAATGCAGCCAGTATTTCAAAAAACTTGAACGCTCGAAGAGTCAAATGATTAAATAGCTAGATGAGCGAAAATAATTCAGAACCGTCTCCTATTCTCCCGCCGATTACTCACGGAACTCCTTTGGAAAATATAGTTAAAACGAGTGAAATTATTTACCGTAAAAAAAGCATTTCATGGCCACTTGCTCTAATTGGTATTTTACATTTTGCAATGGCTGCTTTTATTGTTTTCAAACCTAACGAAGCTTTGTCTGCGCTGAATTTTTTCTCAAATCTTTCTCCTGCAATCAACCAAGTTCAAACCGGAACAGAACTGTTTTGGAGAATTCCTTCAGCAATGTATTTTCTTCTAACTTCGACATTACTTTTTTACACAAGCCTAGCCAATAAAAAACGACGACTTATTTTATTACT
>CAZPTV010000212.1:0-4139 GCA_964589335.1 uncultured Bacteriovoracaceae bacterium | reverse complement strand
AATTAATCAGAAGTTGTGCGATCGCTTCTTTAATCGCTTTAACATTAATTTTAATTTGTATTGATGTATTTAATGAAAATTTTAGGATGATTTGCTGGATTTATGGCTTTGTGGCTTATCCAATTTTTATTTCACACAAAGTTGAGCGCATTGATGTTTAAAGTCTTCTAGATTTTTTGAGCGTAATAATTCACTTGCCCACAAAAGAGTTCCTGCGGGTTTGGAAAGGGCAATCCATTGTTTCATTTTTCTTAATGAATAATTTGGATTGTGAATAATTTTTGAATTAAAACTAGTATATTGATTAAAAGTTTTTAACCAATCCAATGAGATACTAACATTTGCATTTGATGGCATTTTAAAATAATTATTTATTTGAGTTGCAAGCATCGGGTTTGCTAGGGCTCCTCGACCTAACATAAAATGTGAACAACCCGTAATTTCACGACATTTTAAGAAATCTTCAAAACTCCAAATGTCTCCATTTGCAACAATTGGAATTGATAGTAATTTTTTAACTTCACTGATTTTATCCCAATGAACGGGAGACTTATAAAATTGAGCTTTCGTGCGCGCGTGAATTGTTATCCAGTTGACTCCTGCATCTTCTGCCGCTTTCGCATTTTCTAAAATAGGTTCAGTTGAATCCCAGCCAAGACGCATTTTTGCTGAGACTGCGACGTGATTGGGTAGTGCTTTTCTAATTGAATTTAGAATTTCAAAAATTCTCTTCGGTGATTTAAGCAAGTTTGCCCCGCCATCGTGACGATTTACAACAGGTGCGGGGCAACCAAAATTGATATCAATTGCAATGGCTCCTGCCTGAACGGCGTTTATCGCTGATTGTGTTAAATTGAATGTGTCTCCACCGAGAAGTTGAATTTGCAACAGAGTGCCCGCCTCTGTTTTACAGTTATTTTTTAATTCGGGAACTTTCTGAATAAATCGTGCAGGCCTTGGTATGCTGTTCGAGATGCGAATAAATTCTGTTACGCAATAATCGTACTTTGTAAGTTTTGTAAGAAAATTTCTAAAGGGAGCATCGGTCACCCCTTCCATTGGTGCGAGTACAACTCCATGGGTTGATTGTTTAGGAAACATTAAATTTGTATAGCAGATGTGTGGCATTATTTATACAGCATGAGAAACTTCGTTTTTCTTTTGATGCACTAGATATTCGAGGGAGTATGACGTCGAACAAGGAAGTTAACCAAATGGGCTGCTGACGAAGTGAGGAAGAATGCGACAATGAAGAGCGACGTGTATTAAAAGAATAATTGGTGGACCGTGCGTGGCTCGAACACGCGACCCGCTGATTAAGAGTCAGCTGCTCTACCAACTGAGCTAACAGTCCACCTATATATAATAGAGGATTCACAACTTAGTGAATTGTTTAACTTAAATCAACACCTACTTTCAAAGCATCTAAGTCATTGAATTTATTTATTAAAAAAGTTGATAAATTTACTTTAGTATTATCGATTTTAAATGTATGATTAAGTGATGGGTCCTTTGGGGGAATTAAAAAATTCCTAAAGTATTCAGAGAAAAATAGAGGTACGTTTTGCTGAAGCGGATAGTTGCATGTAGTTTTTGTATAATCACAACTGTGATTCAAACAGAATCTGCGCACGCTACTACTTTTGTAAATCGTCCCTTAAATGAAGTAATTAGGGAGTCTGCAATGGTAGTTCGGGGACATACCGGTGAAAGCACCTCAGATTGGGGTAAGGATGACCAGCAAAAGGTATTGTATACCTATACGACTTTGACCATTACCGAAGTTCTTCGGGATATCACACAAAATTTTCAAGAAAATAAAATAACAATGAGACAACCTGGTGGAAGTAAAGACGGCATTGAAATGCATGTTCCTGGCACCGCACATTTTAAAGCGGACTCAGATGTGGTTGTACTATTGGGTTCAAAAAATTCAGACGGCACATATGATGTACCTGGACTAGTAACGGGAGTTTACTCAGTTGTTGAAAATAATGGTGAAATATATTTAGAAAATCAATTGGGTGTTGCTGCGATATATGACCCGAATAAAGATTTAACGACTCAATCATATAATGCTAAAATCACTCTCGATGTATTTAGAAAAATTGCAAAAGGCGCAGAGATTCCAGAGGCAAAGAAAGCTCAATTTCAATCTTCAAGCGATGAGGCGAAGCCAGGATCATTTCATGGTGATCATCATGAAGCTGAAACAATTGCAAAAGTTAAATCAGAAGATCAAAAAGTAAAAGATCAGACGATTAAACAAGTCAGCCGTGGACGTATTTGGATTCCAATTACATTTGTAACCATCGTGGCATTAGTCGGATTTTTAATTTTTGGATATATAAGAAGGGGGAAAGTATGAAATCCCTTTTCTTATTCATTCTTAGCTTTATATATATTTCTTTCAATGCATATTCTGCAAAAGGATTTACGATTACACAAAATAGTTCGGGTCAAAATGTGTCTTGGCCTTCTCCTGCATCGCCAACATTTTATGCGAATATTAAAAACGCTAGCGGCTTATCTGCTGAAGATATTTTTCAAGCTTTTACTAATTCATTATCGAGATGGAAAAATTCAGGCAGTGCGAATATTAGTTATGATTACTGGCAAGGTTCAAACTCTGGCACTCCTACATATTATTCTTACGATGGAAGAAATGCTGTATTTTTTGCAAGTCAGTCTAAACAAAAATTAGGAGCATCAACTCTTGCTGTAACCTATGTTTATTCTTCATCGGGAACAATCGTAGAATCTGATTTAGAATTTAATGATGTGAATTTTATTTTTACTACTACCTTAAGCGATAGCACTAGGTTTGGCGATGGTTCAAAAGTATTTTTAGAAAACGTAGCTACGCATGAATTTGGACACGCCTATGGGTTAGGACATTCAGCCGTACTGCAATCGTCAATGGTCTATTTAGAATATAGAGAACAATACAAACCTTCGTGTGATGATATTCAAGGCATCGCTTCTCTCTATCCATTAAAATCATTTATTAGTGGACGAGGTAATGTGACGGGCAATGTTCAGTATAATGCGACAAACGTTTTTGGAGCACATGTATTAGCGATTTCTAAAACACGTGGAACGGTTGTAACCAGTGCAATTACAGATTCAAAAGGACAATATTCAATTTCAAATTTAGAACCCGGAGATTATTATCTTTTCTTTGAACCATTTCAAAATACAGCTTATTTAAATTCACTTTGTGGTGGAAGCTCAAGTGGTTGTAGTTACGCTGCAATCAATGCACCAACGGTTTGTAGTGGATCCCCTTTTAAACGAGGATTTCAAATGTCTGGTGCAGGGGATGGTGCCGTACAAGCAATTACCGTTTCTGCTTCTGGAACAGTGAGTGCAGGCGCATACAGTGTGAGCTGCGCAGCGCTTACTGGTGGAACAGCATATACAAGTATTGCAGCTGCAGATGCTGGAACCGCGCTAATAACGAACGATAAACCTTCTTCTGCCGCAAAAACTTTTATTATGGGAGGCACTGGTACTGATCATTTTTTCAAACTTTCAAAAGTTTCAGGAGATATTTCAGTAAAAGTCATCGCTTATAATCTTTATTCCCCATTCGATGCAGTAGTTAAGTTAGTAGATTCAGATGGAGTTGAAGTCGACGGCAGTGATTCTGTAGATAATGTTTTGTATAATACTTCAACTACATTTAAAAATTATGATTCAACTGTCACGCTAACTGGAGCAGCGACAAACGATTATTATATTAAAGTCACAAATCAAGCAGCACTTGCGAAATCAAAATATCCTGCAGGAAATGCAACTGCGACACAAATTGATGCAACTAAATATTATTTATTACTTGTTACAATCGGAGATACAACGCCGTTGCTTCCTGATAATGCTACGCCAACTTTAGCAAACAATGCACGTTGTGAAGCAGATGATACATTTACTCTATATAAAGATAATGGAACACCTGCAGACATTTCTCCATCCATAGCACAAAGCTCATCTTCGACAGCTAGCTCAACGGGTGGATTATCTGGTGGTGATAAAATTGCTGGGGGTTGTGGGATCATTCAAGATATCAATAAAGACCACAACCATTTTCAAGGTCCAGGACCTAGTGGAGTATTCTCTATTTGGGGCATGATGATGAT
>CAZPTV010000211.1:0-4169 GCA_964589335.1 uncultured Bacteriovoracaceae bacterium | reverse complement strand
GTGCCCGCGAGTAGGCCTCGTTGATTGCCGAACCAAGTTCTTCAAAATCTGAGATCCATTTCTTAAAGAATTTTTATGTCGTTAATTTTTCGATTTTCGAGTTCAGAGTATGCCTTGGCGACTGCGATTTGGTCATTTGCTACAAATTCATTGGGAAGGTAGCGTCTTGGGTATTTTGATGATGATTTCATCAAGTAAACTCTAGCTATTTTGTGGTTTAAGGAGAAGCAAGCAAGTGAACATAATCTGTATCATTCCACCACTTCCCCAACCTCTAGAAGGGCACACACTTGCCCAAAGAGGCCAAAATCCCCCACCCTAACAAGCCGGTACCCTGATTTTAGGACCAAGTTCAACAAAGAATACCAATATTAGAAGAAAATTGCTTCGGAAGGCTTGAGTTGCTTTGCCTAAAGTCCCCCGCTAGCTGGGGTTTCAGACATTACGATGTGGTTTAATTTTCCTATCCTTCGTTTACTACCGGAGTTACAACTTCTTATTATACTGATTCGAACATGAGTGATGTAAATAATTCTGGAACAGCTCAAAGAATTACAACCGCAAATCTTACAACACCTTCGCCTATGTCTGTGGCAGGTTGGAGTATTGGCGGAACCAATGGAAGTAGCAATACTACTTGGAATGATCCGGTTTTAAACACAACTTATCCAACTCTTACTGGATACTAATTCTCACAATTACATGAACTTAAAGCATTTCGCTCAAACCATCCAGCCAGGGAAGTATTTCGATGCCGTTTATTATTTTTTTGGTTTTTCCAGTATAAAGAATGATTTTTCGCAGTTTTTTCTTTGAAAAATAAATGTCTATTTGATTTAGAGCTTTCAGATCATGCGCACTAATATCATCTTTTGCTTTGGTTTCGATCAGAGTGAATTGATTGTGTTTATTTTCTAAAATAAAATCGACCTCGATACCAGTTTTAGTTCGAAATGTAGTCAGTTTTGAACTTGATTTGAGATATGAAAGTTGAGCTATTATTTGGTTAAAAATAAAAGTTTCAAACAGCAAACCTTTGCGGTCATTGCTTGCAGAAAAATTTCGTAGTAACCCATTTAGTACTCCCGTATCAAAAAAATAGTATTTGGGATGTTGAACAAACTTTCTGCGATCATCGGTGGTAAAGGGATAGATTCGTGAGCAGATCATTGTATCTTCTAAGATCTGAAAAAATCGACCACATGTTTCTCTTGCAATGTGAGTTTGATTTGAAAGTTTTGATAGGTCAAGAAAACTACCAGAATAGCTCGCGGCAATATCTAGAAACTTTGTAAAACCCATAATGTCTTTCACTAATGCTTCTGCCTGAATCTCTTCTCTTAAATATGTGCTCGCATAGCTGTCTAATACGTCTTTTTTTGCCGTTAAATTTTTTTCTAAATAAATACCAGGTAAAAGACCGTATTCTAAAATTGATTTCAAGTTTATAGTCTGTTTAGAGTTCACCAGCTCAGTTACCGTTAATGGAAACAACGAGTGACTAATTACTCTACCAGGAAGTAGATTTGCTTGGCCTCGTTTTAATTTACGTGCGCTTGAACCCGTTAAATAAAACTTAAGTTTGGGATTAGAATCAATTAAAAACTGAATTGTATTGGTTATTGATGGAATTCTCTGAATCTCATCAATAAAGATCTTCTTATGCTTTTTAAAATCAATTCTAGATTCAAGTTCGTTCGTGTTACGAGCAAATTCTGAAAATTCACGTTCATTCGATAGGTTGATGATTAGGTCAGGGTTGCATGCTTTCATCAATGTTGATTTGCCAGTTTGTCTGGGACCCAGTAATAGAATGCTTTTTTTTGTATCTTTGATTTTAGATAATAGTGTACGATTTAGCATAAATTCATTATACAACATCGTGGTTAAATAGCAATCATATTTAACCACGACAACTTATGCTGATATTTATGGTATTTCTTACCGAATTGTAGTGATTTGCCCACTGAATTAATCATATTTAAGTTCATTAGAAAGTTAGTACTGCAACAGCGACTACAACAAGTACGAGTGGTGCAAAACAAATTGTCGACATTTCATGTTCATGTACATGTTCAGGTGGCTGCTCGTGTGTTGGTTGTGATCCATCGGCATATAGTTGTACCTCTGGATCGACTTGTTACAAAGCTAACGGAAGCTGCGGCAGTGCAACTTGTACAACTACTAAAACACTACGCGCCAGTGGCGGTGTTAATTAGTTTGGATTTTGAATGAACCGCCAATATGCAATTGCGAAGTTAATTCGTGTGTTGCGTTCGACCAAGAATACCAGCCATAATGAATTATCGGAAATATTATTAATAAATAAATATTTAGTTTATTGCACAATATAGAGTGCAGCTAGCGGTAGGAATTATTTTTACTCTAAAATACAAGTACTCAGTTCGAACAGAGTATTATTTCAGAGTTATTTTTACCTATTAGTAATGGGAAAAAATATTAGAATACTCAAATAGGTATCTAGAGTTACTTGCGTAGTGTGGGGGATGAAATTACAATATATTTAGGCTATTTGTGACCTCATAATTATTAATAATTAAAACGAGCCTGAGACAATATCTTGAAAGGATTTCATAATGAAAAGTTTTCTATTCACTCTAGTGGCGTTAACGACTTTTATAAGTATTAATGCTTTTGCAATCGGATCATGCCCAACAGGATGTTGCTGGCAGGACTGTACATGTGTATGTCCATGCTTACCATCCAGTGCGACTCAAATTAAAAATCAAATTAAATCTTTTAGTACTAATCCAGCAAAATTAGATACATATTTAAAGTCGCTAGGTTACTCTAGTTGTGGAACAAATACATATTGTTCTTCAACGTTTAAAAAATAATTTAAATTATTATTTAATTACATTTTCGTTTTTTTTAACATTTTCCTTCTATGTATTTTAAAAGCATTTAGGTCAAAAATATTAGATCTTAAAAATGTCTGTCTATTTAAGTATGAAATAGAGTAGTCGTGAATTTAGGATTATGATTCAATTCTTGACACTGTTTTTACATAAACTACTCTTTAGTTATGAAGATTTTTATATTTTTATTTTGTGTATTTATTTTTTCACTACAATCTTTTGCAATCGCATCCGAACCACAAAGCTGGTTGCAATTTTACGAATCTAAAGAAGCAATATTAAGAAATGATTTAGTTTTTCCACGAGGCTTTAAGGTTGATAAAGGCACTAGATTTACAGTTTTAGAATTACAAGAACTTGACGGATTAGATGTCTACTTCATGTTACTGCAAGCTGACTATTGTACAGATATTACTCACATTGAAGAAATGATGATCATAAAACCTGAACTTAATTTTAAAATGCATGATCCAAGTGTTGGAGTTACATGGGATCCATTATGCCAGTCAGAAATTTATGTTGAAAAAATCGATTTCAATGGCCTAAGTTTATTTGATTCAATTAAATAATTATCAATAATTACATGTAGATAGAAATAAGCAATATCTCTTGACGCATTATGACTAATATTTTATTCTCCGCGTCATCGCTAGAGAGAATTTAATACAAAAAAGGTAATTATGAAACGAATTTCAATTTTAATAGCAGGATTATTAATTGTTACGAGTCTTTCGGCTCAGACAAATAATACAAACACGAGTGCAAAAATCACAAGGGCAACGAAACGTATTCCATGGTCTGGTTTTTGGTGGCCAATGAGAGATGGAATATTAGCTTTAGGTTGGGAAGATGGAGATGGACGAAAGTCATGGACTCCAAAGGAAGTATTAAAAATCGATGAATGTTTAAGTGAAAGCTCCGTTGAATGTGTTCGTTTAATTGAAAAAGTTACAGTGGATGAAGGGATTGTTGCCAAGGTAATATACTCCGGCTATGCTGTAAACCTGCCTGTACTGATCGAGGACTATATAGTCACTCTGCCCGTTGCCGTCAAGGTCAGCGGGGTTCAGGGTAAGTTCCCCGGGGCAGTCATTATAAACAAGATCCTTCGAGGTGCTGCCTCTTACTATGCCTGTCTGCTCTGAATAATAATAATACAGAAATTGTGTGTTATAACGGTAGCAGACGTCATAGCAGGTATCCTGCGGCGGGGGAGGAGGATTCAGGATAATATTATCAATGTCGCCGATCTGCAGGGTGCTGTCGGAAGATGAAACCAGGGTAGTGTCT
>CAZPTV010000210.1:0-4187 GCA_964589335.1 uncultured Bacteriovoracaceae bacterium | reverse complement strand
CCGCCGAAGCCGCCACGTCCGCCACCAAATCCACCACGGCCACCGCCGCCACCTGAACGTTCTTCTTGTGGACGAGCAATGGAAACGTTAATGGTCATTCCCATAAAATCTTTATTGTTTAATTGATCAATTGCTTTTTGAGCATCAGCATCGTTTGCCATTTCAACAAATCCGAAGCCTTTTGAACGGCCAGTATCACGATTCATGATTACCTTAGCAGATACAACTTCACCTACAGCTGCAAAATATTCTTGTAGCTGATCTGAATCAACTGCGAATGGTAAGTGACCGACAAATAGTTTATTATTCATTAAGAACCTCCTGAGAATTCTTTTTTTTTTGATTTTTATTTTAAAGCCAAACAGACAATTGAAGGCTCCTAAATAGACTACGTTAACGATGGCTTTTATACACCGTGCACAAGATTATTCAAGATAAAATTCATTCAGAAATCATTTTTAATGGCTAATCAACTGCATAATGCCGGTTTTATGTGCTTTTTAGTATAATTTAGCTCAATTTGAAGCAAAAACTGCAATTTCCGTGTGATTCCTTGAAAACTGTTTCGCTAAAACCCTTCTAAATCCTAGTTTTTTAATCGCAGTCAAATAGAGAGGAATTTTTTTTACATATTCTGGATGGTTTAACTTTAAGGTAAATATCAAACCTTTCATATTTCTTTTATTATCATTAATGATTGGTTTCAGAAGACCGATAGCAGTTTTCGGAGATACATTCATATCACTTAAGATCCAATCTAGTTTATTTTTAAATTTTGAAATATCCATTTTTTGAATGCTATCATTGATGTGAACAAACTTTTTATTTTTTAAAACCTCTTCATCCATTTCTGCTGGATCAACTCCTGTCACATATAAACCATTTTCAAGTAGATACAAAGCAGCTCCACCTGGGGCTGATCCAAATTCAAGTGCGGTATCTTCTTTCTTAATATGAATTGAAAATCCTTTTACTGTTTCAGCTAATTTTCCATAAGCTCGTGATGGTGCATCTGGATTCTCTTTAATCGGATAAATGCCTGCCGGATATGGACAGGTTTTCATTCGAGATTGATGAATACCCCACCAGTACTTCCCCTCAGATACTTCAATCAGATCCACTATCCAGTCACCATTTTCAGCTTTTTCTTCTTTGAAAAAAAGATCTTTATATTTTTCTAATAATTCCTTACGAAATTCCGTACATTCTTTTGTGGGATCCATTGACCAAACGTGAAGCCTAAATTTATTTGAATATTTTTTTATCATTTCTGGATTAAAATGATCTAGCTCAAATTTTCCAAACGATATTCCAAATACTCTAGAGAATACGAAATCATATTTTAAAATATCAGGATTATCTTTCTCTATTTTATAGGTAAGATAGTTTTTTCTGGAGAATGAAAGTTTGAAATCTGGATTCTTCATTCTGATTTCAGCTTTTAACAGTGGTACTGATTTTTCATTACAAGTAAAAAATACAAATGACAATTTAAGCTCCTTTGAATTTGGAGACTCTATTTCATTTATAAGCAAAGATAAATCTTATTCTTTAGACCCAATTGCCTTCACTAAAACTGTAATCACTAAATACAGATCCTAATGATAATTTTAAACGACCTGGATCTTTTGATAGTAACGAGATTAAATACTTAAGTAAGTCATCTGTTGTAATAATACCCTTGCAATGTTTCTGGTAGTCATAGACCAATAGTGCTGAGACCTTTTCATTTAGCATTCTCCGAGCAACTTCATCGATTGTGACTTCTTCATTTATCGAACGCACTGGCCAATTCATAAAATCTTTAACTTGAAAATTAGCATTTATTTCAGGTTGATCAGAATTGTATTTTGTAGTTGGCTCATGCGGAGTCATTGCCCTTTGTAGATCACGATCACTTAGAATTCCAATAATTTCACCGAATTCATTGATAACGGGCAGGTGTCTAATTTTCCTATCTTGCATTACTGTATATGCCTTTGAAAGAGGTTCAAGAATTCCAATCGTTATTAGTTTTTTTGTCATTATTTGCGATGCTCGATTATCAACCATGGGTCACCCTTTCATTCGATTGAGACAAGTTGACACATAAACCTATCTAAATACTAATAAGTTAATTAATTGCTAGATTCGTACCAAATGTATAGTTAAATATGAATAGCAATCCCAAAGTCAAACTGCTTGAAGCCGTAACCATACCAATCTAAGGTATCACTTTCTGGGAAAATATCCGTTCTAAAACCAATATGCAAAGATACTTGTTTAGAGAATTTTATAGCTGAACGAACACCAATATGTGGTTTAAATAAAACATCAGAATCTAAATATACAGGTGTAGAAAGGCCAGCAAGAAATCCAATTTCAAAAAAATTATTATTTGAATAATTTCCAGGATTTAATTCTAACTCTAATCTATTGAAACCCCCAACAGATAACCCTAAATTTAAATAATTATTAAGATAGTAATTTACCCCAAGAATAACTCCTTTAGGACTTCTTTTATATTTTTGCAATTCATTTGACCAGCCTTGCCAATATCCATCGTACACATAAATCTTTTCTTTTCTTTCTGCATTTGCAGTAAAATATCCAAAATTTAATCGATATTTATTTTTTTTATAAAATGATAGTTCTTCATTTTCATTTTTATTATTATTTTCTTTTTTAACTTCATTATTAGTTGGTGAATCTAATAATTGAGTTTTATTAGAAACCAAACCACCATCATCATCTTTTTTGACTTCCTCTTCTCTGCTGTCATTGATCTTTAAATTTGGAGTAGCCGTACTATTGTCACCTTGTTCGGTATTGTTGAAATAAAAGTTATAAGTAGCAGCTTGTACTGTTTTTTGATTGATGATCATTGCGATCATAATGATTATTAAAAATAATTTTAAATTGTATTTTTTCATGTTTATGTATTCTTTTATGTTTATATGTTTTTAAATATGAATTGCCAAACCTACATCAAATTGAGAATAGGTAAAATTATTCCATTTAAATATAATATTAGATTTAAATACTGATGATCTATATGCCCCGTATATTATAAAAAATTCACCTATACGAAGTCCTGCCCTTAGACCAATATGCCATTATTTACACTTAAATTTGACTACACTTTCGTAATCACGATTGTTAGTCATTGAATGTCCAACCATTCCGGCACTCGAAACAGCAGAGCCAATCCCGCCAAGCATGACTGCTGCATTCGATGCGTTTCGTACATTTTTACGTGTATCTTCATCCATAGAACCCTTGTATTTGGATTCATCTTTCATGAATACGGCCTCTTGTTTTTTTCCTTTGCAATACTCATTGGCAGCTTTTACTGAAGCCTCTTCTGCTCCTTCTCTTTCGATGTCTTTGGCTACAGAGGTATGCACTCCATCTTCACCGGGCATGACTCTTACTTTTGCAGTACTACATGCTGTGGTTGCAATGATCATTAATATTACTAGTGTTTTCATGACTATCTCCTTAATTTTATAATTATATATGTAATGTTAAACCTAAATCAAATTGAGTATAACTAAAACCTTCCCAACCATAGACATTTGATTTAAATAAAGCGGTTCTAAGTGCAGTGTATATAGAGGCACTATTGCCTAGCTTGATTGCGCCACGTAGACCCATATGCCATTTGAATAATGTATCCGTATTAATTTGTACTGGTGTAGACCATCCCAAAACTCCACCCAATTCAAATTTACCATTATTTACGTAGTTTAATGGATTGAATTCAAGCTCAGCTCGATTAAATCCACCCAAATATAGTCCTGCACCAAAATAATCATTGAAATAGATATTTCCACCTATTGATACTCCCGAAATGTTCTTATCATTTGCGCGGGTGTTGCTAGAAAACACGTCCCATTCTGGACTATCAATACTAATACGCTCATATGACTTTACGTTTGCTCTATAAAAAGCTGCATTCAAACGAAAACGCTTTTTAGTATAAAAACTGGAAGCAGAATCTACCGCTGGCTTGTATTTAGATTCATTATCTTCAGCTGTCGGAGATGTGGATTCTACTTTTTTATTATCATCAGACTCCATCACAACTCCGCCATCTGATTTTTTTTCTTCTTCTTTTTCCTTACCATCTTTAACCGTAACACTAGGAGATGCCGTACTATTGTCACCTTGTTCGGTATTGTTGAAATAAAAGTTATAAGTAGCAG